>JAILFH010000069.1 GCA_024697645.1 Prevotella sp. | reverse complement strand
CGCCCCATACAAAGGACTGGTAAGGACTATAACGACTGACAACGGGACGGAGTTCTGTAGCCACAAGGCAATAGCGAGGGGACTGGATACCACGGTCTACTTCACAGATCCATATTCCTCATGGCAGAAAGGTTCCATAGAAAATGCGAATGGACTCATCAGGCAATATATACCCAAATCATCGCCTATAAAACATCTCAAGGACAGGGACATTGATGAAATTGCTGCAAAAATCAATACAAGACCAAGAAAAAAACTCAATTTTTCAACTCCTGTTGAGAAGTTTTCCAATTACTTGTTGTAAATTTGCACTTGCTTGTTGAATTCGCATGGATATAAATAAGGTTAATAATGTTAATAAAACATAATTCTTTGGATTTTGCGGGAAATATACATGCAGGAGTTCAGAAAAACTTCGTACCTTTGCAGTCCGATTATTTGGGGAGTGTCTTAGGCTCCCCGGCACGGGAGTGTTAATAGCGGTGTCTTTGGCCGGGCGCCGTGGTTAGTGAATCGCTCGTGCGCGAGTACATTAAAGTATTAAAAACGTTTTTTAGTAGTAAAATTTTTATTCAGAAATGAACACTTTAAGTTACAAGACTATTTCCCTGAACAAGGAAACAGCTAAGAAGGAGTGGGTGGTAATTGATGCTACCGACCAGGTTGTTGGTCGTCTCTGCACAAAGGTTGCCAAACTTCTCCGTGGAAAGTACAAGCCTTCCTTTACTCCGCATGTTGATTGCGGTGACAATGTTATTATCATCAATGCTGATAAGGTTGTCTTCACTGGTAAGAAAGAAACCGATAAACTCTACACCCGCTACACGGGTTATCCCGGTGGCCAGCGTTTCAATACGCCTGCTGAACTCCGCAAGCATCCTTATGGTTCTGAGCGCATCATCAAGCACGCCGTGAAGGGCATGCTGCCAAAGGGTCGCCTGGGCCGTCATCTGCTTGACAATCTCTATGTTTACGATGGCACCGAGCACAAGCACGAGGCTCAGAAGCCGAAGGCTATCGATATCAACCAGTACAAATAAGACAGATTTTAAGATTGAAGATTTAAGAAAGATATGGAACAAATCAATGCAATCGGCCGTCGTAAGAGCTCTGTGGCTCGTGTCTACCTCACTGAAGGTACCGGCAAGATCGTTATCAATAAGCGTGAACTCGACAAGTACTTCCCCTCTGGCATTCTGCAGTATGTTGTGAAGCAGCCCCTGCAGTTGCTCGGCGTTGAAGAGAAGTACGATATCAAGGCAAACCTCGATGGTGGTGGTTTCACTGGTCAGAGCCAGGCTCTGCGTATGGCTATCGCCCGTGCACTGGTGAAAATCAATGCCGAGGATAAGAAAGCCCTGAAGGACCATGGTTTCCTCACTCGCGATGCTCGTGAGGTTGAGCGTAAGAAGCCGGGTCAGCCCAAGGCACGCCGTCGCTTCCAGTTCAGTAAGCGTTAAATTGATTACGATTTGCGGATTGTCGATTCACACACGTTTGTGGTCGTCATCCGTAATCGTATTACTGAACGGTTTAGTATCTAAACTGGTGGGACTCCTCCCTGGTTTGTCGTTACGTCGATAGAAGATGGCGGACAAACTTTACAGGATGGGACTACCTGCCGGCTGATTCTAAAGCAAAGAATTAAAAAAGAAAGTAAACAACTAATTAAAAAGAAAAAGAAAATTATGTCAAGAACAAATTTTGACCAACTGCTGCAGGCAGGTTGCCACTTTGGCCACCTGAAGCGCAAGTGGAATCCCGCTATGGCTCCCTACATCTTCATGGAGCGCAATGGCATTCATATCATTGATCTGCACAAGACCGTTGCTAAGGTCGACGATGCCGCTGAGGCACTTAAGCAGATTGCAAAGTCAGGTAAGAAAATCCTGTTCGTTGCTACTAAAAAACAGGCCAAGGACATCGTGGCCGAGAAGGCAACAAGCGTAGGCATGCCTTATGTAATCGAGCGTTGGCCCGGTGGTATGCTCACTAACTTCCCCACCATCCGCAAGGCTGTGAAGAAGATGTCCAATATTGATAAACTCATGCAGGACGGTACATTCTCGAACCTCTCAAAGCGCGAGTTGCTTCAGGTTACCCGTCAGCGTGCAAAACTTGAGAAGAACCTTGGTTCTATCGCCGACCTGACTCGTCTGCCCAGCGCTCTGTTCGTGGTTGACGTGCTGAAGGAGAACATTGCAGTGCGTGAGGCTAACCGTCTCGGTATCCCCGTGTTCGCTATGGTTGACACTAACAGCGATCCGAAGAACATCGACTTCGTCATTCCCGCTAACGATGACGCTAAGGATTCTATCGACGTTGTGCTGACTGCTTGCTGCCAGGCTATTGCTGAGGGTCTTGAGGAGCGCAAGGCTGAGAAGGCTGACGAGAAGGCTGCTGCTGAGCAGACTGAAGAGGCCGCTGAGGTAAAGCCCCGTCGCGCCCGCAAGGCTCGTAAGGAAGAGGAAGCACCTGCTGCTGAGGCTCCCGCTGCTGAGGAAGAAACTCCTGCTGCTGAGTAATAACAAACAAACCAATTCGTAAACAATAATTCGTAAATAAAGATTATGGGAATTACAATCGACGATATCAAGAAACTGCGCGCCATGACTGGTGCCGGACTCGCTGATGTCAAGAAGGCCCTCACTGAGGCCGAAGGCGATTTCGATAAGGCAAAGGAACTGCTCCGCGAGCGCGGACTGGCCATCGCCGCCAAGCGTTCAGACCGCGAGACCTCCAATGGTTGCGTGCTCGTGAAAGTTGTTGACGGCTTCGCCGCTACCATCGCCCTGAAGTGCGAAACTGACTTCGTGGCTAACGGTGCCGATTTCGTTGCTCTTACTCGTTCAATCCTTGATGCTGCTGTTGAGAACAAGTGCCAGACCCTCGAAGAGGTGAAGGAACTCACATTGGCTGACGGTCAGAAGGTGCAGGACGCTGTAACACATCGTTCTGGTATCACTGGTGAGAAGATGGAACTTGATGGTTACCTCACACTTGCTGGTGCAAACATTGAGGGTTACGACCACATGGGTAAGCACACTCTGTGCACCATGGTTCAACTCAACAAGGAAAATGTAGATGCTGGTCACAAACTCGCTATGCAGGTTGCTGCTATGAAGCCTGTTGCACTCAATGTAGATAGCGTTGACCAGAAGATCCTCGACGAGGAATACAAGACTGCTGTTGAGAAGACAAAACTCGAGCAGGTTCAGAAGTATGTTGACATGAAACTGAAGAAGGCTGGCATTAACCCCAACCTCGTTGACAGCGAAGACCATATCGAGTCTAATATGTCGAAGGGCTGGCTCACACAGGAGCAGGCCGACGAAGCTCGTAAACTGATTGCTGAGGCTCGTGCTGAAGGTGAAGCACAGTTGAAGATGCCTATGATTGAGAACATTGCTAAGGGTCGTGTGGCTAAGTTCTTGAAGGAGAACTGCCTCGTTGACCAGGAGTTCCAGTTTGGCGATGGCGACAAGGCTACTGTTACACAGTGGCTTGCTCAGCAGGATAAGGAGTTGAAGATTGTTGACTTCAAGCGCTTCACCCTCGTTGCTGAGTAAAATACAACATTGAAAGAATGATAAAGAAAATTGGCATATAAAACTGCCCGCGAGGGCAGAATGCCAAATTTATAATTTTTTTTCATAATTTTATTTGTTGGCGTCAGTTCTCCCTGCGAAGAGAGACTGACGTTTTTTTGTGCTTATAATCAAGTAATGATGCGCAAAGAAATTACTAAAACGACTTTTGTGCTTTATGAGCCAAATGACGTTTCTGCTTTCTTATGTTTTTATATTGGTCTAAGTCTTCTTTCCTCTCTTTAGGTTTTTTCCTTTTCTGCAAGAGGAAAGTCCAGATATGATTGTAAACTAAAAGGGGCAAGAAAAACTCTTGCCCCTTTCTTACTTATTATGTTACCAAGGAGGATTTTACTTCTGTACAAGTGCCATTGTATCACGTGCGATGACGATTTCTTCATCGGTGGGAACAACCCAAACTTGAACTTTTGAGTCAGGAGCAGAGATAAGTTTCTCTTCGCCGCGGCAGTTGTTGGCTTCAGCGTCCATCTTGATACCAAGGAACTCCAGACCAGAGCAAGATTCCATACGAGTGGAAATCTGATTCTCGCCAACGCCAGCAGTCCAAACAATCACGTCGACACCACCCATTGCGGCAGCGTAGGAACCGATATACTTCTTGATGCGATAGTTATACATACGGAGAGCCAACTTAGCACGCTCATTACCTTCATTAGCAGCCTGCTCAACATCGCGCATGTCGCTTGAGATACCTGTAATACCGAGAACACCCGACTGCTTGTTCAGATAGTCGGCCATTTCCTGAGGCTGCAACTTCAGTTTCTCCATAATATAGGTAACTGCAGAAGCGTCGATATCACCTGAACGTGAACCCATCATCACACCAGCCAGAGGAGTCAGACCCATTGAAGTGTCGATGACTTTACCGTCCTTGATAGCAGCAACAGAAGCACCATTACCAATGTGGCAGGTGATAATCTTCAGGTCCTTAATGTCCTTGCCCATCAGTTCAGCAACGCGGTGCGAAACATAGCGATGGCTTGTTCCGTGGAAACCATAGCGACGAACATGATACTTTTCGTAGATCTCGTAAGGCACAGCGTAGAGGAATGCTTCAGGTGGCATAGTCGCGTGGAAAGCATTGTCGAACACTGTTACCTGGGGAACCTTAGGCATCAGGTTGTCAACGGCACGAATTCCCTTCAGGTGACCAGCATTGTGGACAGGAGCGAGGTCGCAGAGACTTTCAATACCTGCTTCAACGCCTTCGTTCACGAGGCAACTCTTCTCGAAGAGGTCGCCACCCTGCACGATACGGTGACCAACAGCATCAATCTCGTCGAGGCTCTTGATGGCGCCATATTCAGGGCTGAGCAACTGCTGGAACACGAAATTCACACCCTCGCGGTGGTCAGGCATGTCGTGCATGAGGATTTTCTTCTCGCCATTAGGCAAGGTAAGTTTCAGGAAAGCATTGTCGAGACCGATACGCTCAACACCACCTTGTGCGAGCACAGACTCGTCATCCATGTCATAGAGTTTGTATTTGATGGAACTACTTCCACAATTGAGAACTAGAATTTTCATTTTGTTTATTGGATATTTTTGATTTTAACTTCCTGAAAATGAACTATTTAGCGTCCATAGCCTGACAAGCGGTAATGGCAACCATGTAGTAAATGTCGTCGACAGAGCAACCGCGAGAGAGGTCGTTAACCGGACGAGCGATACCCTGAAGCACCGGACCAATAGCAATAGCGTCACCCAAGCGCTGAACGAGTTTGTAGCCAATGTTTCCAACTTCGAGGTTCGGGAACACCAGTACGTTTGCATTACCAGCAATGTCGCTACCGGGAGCCTTTTTCGCACCAACTGCTGGGACAAGAGCAGCATCAGCCTGCAATTCACCATCGATCTTCAAATCGGGATTCAACTCATGTGCCAGAGCAGTAGCCTCGACAACTTTGTCGACAACCTCGTGCTTAGCGCTACCCTTGGTAGAGAAACTCAGCATGGCTACGCGAGGATCTTCGAATCCTGCAACACTCTTGGCGGTCTGGGCTGTGCAGACAGCAATCTCAGCCAACTGACCTGCATCGGGTATAGGAGTCACTGCAACGTCACCAACGACGAGTACTCCATTTTCACCATACTGTGGTTGCTTTGTGATGAGCAGCATAGCACCACTGACGCAAGTGATGCCAGGAGCACACTTGATAATTTGCAGAGCGGGACGCAGTGTGTCGCCAGTTGTTGAGAGAGCACCCGAAATCTGACCGTCAGCACCTTCTGTCTTGATAATCATGCAACCGAGATAGAGCGGATTCTTCACCAGTTCGCGAGCCTGTTCGATGGTCATTCCCTTCTTTTTACGAAGTTCAGCCAGCAACTGTGCATATTCCTCGCTGCGAGGATTGTTCAGTGGATCAATAATAGTAGCCTTCGAGATGTTGGTCAGTCCCCACTTCTCAGCATCAGCCTTGATGCTCTCGGGATTGCCAATAAGAATGATGTTAGCGATGTCGTCGGCCAGTACTCGGTCGGCAGCACGCAGTGTACGTTCTTCTTCAGCCTCAGGCAACACGATGCGCTGCTTGTTGGCTTTCGCGCGTGCGACGATTTGTTCTAATAGATTCATGATGGATGTTATTTGTTGATAGTTATTAATAATGTTATTCAAAAATATGGAATATCATGTTCCAAACTGCAAAATTAAGAAAAAAAAATGAGATTCGGTCATGCATTCCGAAATAAAATTGTTTTCTGCAGAAAAATAGACTGCAATAGCGTTGAAGCAGTTATTTTGATGTAAACTCAAACAATAATAATATAAGGTCCAATTCAATACCAAAAGAAAATGATGTTCAACCAAGAAAAATCTCCCAAACTCGTGAAGAAGTTTGGGAGATATAAGGTGTTGATTAAGAATGAAATAGGAAGGATCTCGTACCTTCTCAATTTTCGTAGAAAGAATGAAGTTTTAACTATTCCTCAGTATTTTCATCCTTAATCTTCTTGGGACCACGTATACGGTCTGCTTTACCAATACCACTCTTAATCTCTATATTGAGTCCGTCGCTAAGACCTGTGACGACTGCTTTGCGCGTATAGTTGGCATTGTTTCCTGTGCCGTTTATAATATAGACAAAGGTGCTGTCGCCAACAAATTCAATGGCACTCTCGGGAACAGTGAGGACTTTCTTGGCTTCGGCGAGAACAATTTCAGCATTGGCAGAATAGCCGCTGCGAATATTAGAGGTCAATCGCTGTGGATTGATGGCTGCCTTAATTTCGAACTGGTTGGCGCCATTGCTCTCGACGGCCTTTGGCGAAATGTACTCCAGACGTGCCTGAAGCGTTTCGTTTTGCACTGCTCCGATAGAAATTTTCATGGGCATTCCGGCCACAAGACGTCCTACCTCGGTTTCGTCGATATTTCCGCGGAAGATGAGGTCGCCCATGTTTGCTACTGAGGCAATTGTGGTACCGTCGTTAAAGGTATTTGAGAGAATCACGGAATTACCCACCTTCACGGGAATGTCGAGAATGAGCCCGGTAATAGTGGAGCGAATAAGTGTCGATGAGGCAGAGGCATTACTTGCTGAAACACCATCTCGCACCACTTGTAACTGGTCGGTGGCAGCAGCGACTTCCTCACGTGCCTGTCGGTAGGCTTGTGCAATTTTATCGTACTCGTCGGCTGAAACATAGCCTTTGTCGAACAATTCTTTCTCGCGGTCGTAGTCAACCTTTGCCTGCTTCACATTCACTTGAGCAAGTCTCACACGTGCCTGTGCCGAGGAGAGTTGCTGCATGTCGGGAATCACTTTCACCTTTGCAATTACTTCACCAGCATGCACCATCTCGCCCGCTTCTTTATAAATGTCGGTGATGATACCGGAGATTTGCGGCTTGACGTTGACCTCGTCGCGTGGTTCAATCTTACCCGTGACAATCGTAGACTTCACGATGTCCTTCACCTCAGGTATGAACTCATCGTAACTGACAGGCTGTGGTTTTGATTGCAGCCAGAGAAACACGAAAGTTCCGATGAATACCAGCGCCACAAGGGCTGCCAGGAAGAGTTTAAAGTACTTTTTCATATTTTCTTGTTTTGTTTATTTTCGAGAAGTGAGAAACGAGGAGTGACGAACAAGATAGTGCTAGTTCAATTTCCTTGTTTAATGATTCGAACCCACGAATGCCTCATTATTGATTACATCACTCATCTCTCATTGCATCGACAGGTTTGATACTCATGGCACGAGCGGCTGGAGCGAGTCCAGCAAGCATACCGAGGATACTGAGTAGGACTACTGCTCCTATGGCTGTCCAGAATCCAATCTGGAAGTGAGCAGCGACAATGCCGTCGGTGGTATTACCCATCTCTACCATTTGCAGGATGATGACGGCAAAGAGAATGCCGCTCATGCCTGCTACAGCAGTGAGGACAATGCTCTCGCTGATGATTTGCGAGAGAATCATGCGAGGTGTTGCTCCGATGGCGCGGCGAATACCTATTTCTGTAGTTCTCTCGCGAACGGTTACCATCATGATGTTCGAAACACCGATTGCTCCGGCCAATAGCGTGCCGATACCGACCAGCCATATGAGGAAGTTAACCCCTCGGAACATGTTGTCCATGACACCAAAGAGGACTTCCGTATTAAATACAGTAACGGCCTTTTCGTCGGTAGGGTCTACATGGTGGGCATAAGCCACAACCTCTCGGATGTGTTGTGCGATATTGCTCATCGTGACGCCAGGCTTGGCAGTCAGACAGATTAGGTCGACATTTGTACCCAGGTTGTACGCCTTCTGCATAAGCGTCATTGGAATCGAGACCGCCTCGTCTGCCGAACCATTGATGCTGACGTTGCCAGCGCTGTAGTCAACTCCCACGACACGATAGTAAGTGGAATCAATTCGCACCATTTCGCCGCACGGGTCGCCACCATTGGGGAAAAGTGTCTTGTAGACTTTCTTGCCCAGAACGCAGACTTTTCGGCTTTGCGCAATATCCATATCATTGATGAAGCGGCCGTAGTACATCTGCGGCTCTTCCACCTTGGCATAGTCGGCAAGCAGTCCCTTCACATTACAACTATAGTGCTTTTCGCCTGCAACAACAGTGCGGCCCCACATCGAGAGCGCTGGCGTGACGATATCGAGTTCAGGCACCTGTGCCTTTAGTCGTTCCACGTCCATCATCTCCGTATTCCATTGGCGGCCCTTGCGGAAACCGTGATAAGGCTTAGTAGTAGGCTGGGCAAAGACAAATGCAGAGTTAGTGGCAAAGCCCTCAAACTCCTTCGACAGCATCTCCTTCATGCCGTTACCTCCACCAATGAGGCCAACGAGCATGAACACTCCCCAGAACACGCCAAAACCCGTGAGCAGCGAACGGCTCTTGTTTCGGGTGAGCGTGTCGAGAATCTCGCGATATGTGTCGATGTCTACTCTCAATTCTATACCTAATTTATTAATACTATCTTGTTATTCAGCGCGCAGAGCCTCGATTGGACGTATGTGAGCAGCCTTGCGGGCAGGAACCAGTCCTGCTATCGTCCCGGCTATAATCATTACGAGTGTGGCCTCAATGCACACGTCGAAGCCTACGGTCGGGTCGACGAACATAGTTGCCTCAAAGAGACCTGTGCTTACTTTCTCATGACCTATTGTTGCGTCCATATAGAGGTTGGCTGCAATGCCGAGCAGCATGCCTATGTAACCGAAGAATGTCGTGATGAGAACGCTCTCGGCAATGATGAGCCGAAGAATTGCCGATGGCTTTGCGCCAATGGCTTTGCGGATTCCGAATTCTCGAGTGCGCTCCTTCACGGTGATAAGCATGATGTTAGAAACGCCCACAATGCCTGAAAGAAGCGTAAAGATTCCGATAATCCAGAGGGCAGTTTGAATGATTCCCATGCCTCGGTTCATCTGCAGATTCTGTGTAAATCGGTTCCATATCCAGACTGATTCCTCATCGTCAGGAGCGGCTCGGTGATTGGAGTTGAGTCGCGCCCGGTATTCCTTCTCGAAGTCTTCATTTTCCTTCATTGAGTTCAGACCATGAAACGAATACTGGATTGTACCCACTTTGTCACCACGATTATACATGTCGCGAAGCGTTGTGAAAGCTGTGAAGACCTCGGAACTCATACGACTTTGATCGGTTTTCATGATACCAACCACGCTGAAAGAAATCCCCCCTACATTGACGTGTTGTCCTACGAGTCTCTGAGGCTCTCTCGGCAGGAGTTCTTTCGCTTGGTCTTCAGTGACAACGAGCACCTTTCTCTTCTCGCGCATATCGATGTCGTTGATAAATCTGCCATATTTCATCTCGCGTTTGCTGATGGCAGCATCGTTGGGATAGACGCCTGAGAGTTGAACGCTGATGTAATTCTCTGCGAGGCTGACTGTGAGTCCAGCCTGTGAGAGTTGGGCGCCAATCTCATCAATGTGCTGAGAGAACTCGGTTGAAGTGGCGTCGAGGTCGGATTGTCGCAATTCGACGGGTCGTCCTTCCTTCAGTCCGTCGTAGGGCTTTGAAGTCTGTCCTCCGAATATTTTCATGGAGTTGGAGAGAAAACGGCCTGAGTTCTTCGACACGGCATTGATGAGTCCATTGCCCGCTCCGAGTAGGAAAATGAGCATAAAGATTCCCCACGCCACAGCAAATCCTGTGAGCGTCGTGCGGAGTTTATTGCGTCGCACTGTCTGCAGAATCTCATTCAATAATTCCATCCTTGATGCGTATGATACGGTCGGTATTGCTTGCTACAGTTGGGTCGTGGGTGACGATAATCTCGGTGATGTGCTCAGATTGATTCAAGTCCTTCAGCAACTGCATCACCTCAATAGAAGTCTTCGAGTCGAGGGCACCAGTGGGCTCATCAGCCAGAATGATTTTCGGTTGTGTGATGAGTGCACGGGCAATCGCCACACGCTGCTTCTGACCACCAGAGAGTTCGTTGGGATAGTGTTCAGCCCAGTCGAGAAGTCCCAGACGGTCGAGATAATCCAAGGCAAGTTGGTGACGCTTACGTCGGCTGACACTCTGATAGAACAACGGCAGTTCTACATTCTCCACTGCTGTCTTGAAGGCAATGAGGTTGAACGACTGGAAAATGAATCCAATCATGCGGTTGCGGTATTCAGCAGCGCGGCTTTCCGATAAGTCCTTGATGAGCGTTCCGGCGAGGTAGTATTCGCCCTCGTCGTAATTATCAAGAATACCCAGAATATTCAGGAGTGTGGATTTTCCGGAGCCCGATGCCCCCATGATGCTGACGAATTCACCTTTTCCAATGTGGAGGTCGATACCCTTCAGCACGTGTAGTGGTTGTGCACCGTAGTAAGTCTTGTTTATGTTTTTAAGTTCAATCACAATTTCGTTGTTTTATCCGGTGACATTACCACCATAGTTGATTTTGAAGTTGATGGGCAGTTCGTATTCCACCTTCATCGGAATGCCATTTCTGACACCTGCTTTCCATTTCGGCATCGACGAAACTACGCGAATAGCCTCTTCAGCAAAGAGTCCAAGAACTTTCTCGCGAGTGCGCTTCTTCTCGTCTCCAGCCAGTCGTTGGAAAGGTTTGCGGTCCTCAACGGTGATGCGATTTGCCACTACACGTACATCGCTGATGGTTCCGTCGGTATTCACCAGGAACTTTACGACGGTTTGTCCTTCAAGTCCGTAGTTCGAAGCCGTACGGGGATAGTGGATATTGTTGGCCAGATAGCGAATCATTGCGTTATCGCCCCCAGGGAAAGTGGGCTCTGCTGCGCGGCGTGAACGGGGAATGCGTACGCGGCTATAGTCGAGATGCGTCAGACGTTGGCGCAACTTTTCAATTTCCACAGTGGCGAGGATGACCTTTCCCTCAGTGTTCAGCACATACATTGACGGAATCCACTGAATGCCAAAAGCCTGAGCCGTGAGCGACTCCTTCATCTTCTTCATCTCGCAGAATTGCAACCCTTGCATACCGCTCTCTGTCACATAGTTCCACCATTTCTCGCGGTCTGCGTCGTAGGAGATATGGATGAATACAAGGCTGTCGCTGACATTTTCCTCCTCGAGTTTCACGATTTCGGGCATATCCTTGCGACAGTCAGGACACCACGATGCCCAGAAGTGGAGCACGACATAGCGTCCGCGCATATCTTTCAGATGAGTATTTGATAGACTATCGACCATGAAGTCAGGCGCCTCTGTGCCATGGTGAAGCATCGACTGTGCATAGAGGGAGTCTAAGTCCTGTGCATGAATGGAAGTCCAAAAGGCAAAGCACCCGATGAGCAATGCCAGTCGGAGAAATGATTGGGTGTGGAATTTGAAGTTTCTGTTCATAGTTGATGGTTATTATTTCGTCGCTCGGAAAGCGAACTTTCGTTGTTATTCTGTTATCTAGTCAATTTATTGAAGTCGAGAACCTGATCGCAATAGTCAACGACGGCAGGTCGGTGTGTGATGAAAATCACGGTGTGTCCCTTCTTACCGAGAATATTCTTGAGCAGTTGCTGCTCAGTTTCAGGGTCGAGAGCGCTTGTGGCCTCGTCGAAGAGCATCACAGGGCGATTGCGCAGTAGGGCGCGGGCAATGGCAATGCGCTGTGCCTGACCTTCACTCAGTCCTCCTCCTTTTTCAGAACAGAGCGTGTCGAGTCCTTGGGGCAATTCGCCAACAAAGTCGGCGCAGGCATCGTGTAGGGCTGTCATCATCTCTTCGTCGGTGGCATCGAGGTTGCCAAGTCGTAGATTGTCGCGAATACTTCCACTCAACAGGGTGTTCCCCTGTGGGACGTAGACAAGATTGCAACGAAGGCGAGGTGACACCTCACGGGCATGACGCTCGTCATAGATTTTCACTTCGCCCTGTTGTGGAGTGAGTAGGGCGAGAATGAGACGTACCAATGTGGTCTTTCCGGCACCAGTCTCGCCCAATACTGCTGTGCAACTACCTGGCTTGAAGTCGAATGACAGATTGTTGATAACAGGTGTCAGACCAGCGCGGCGAGTAGAAATTTCCTGCTTGTCCTCTGTATTTTTCTCCTCAGGAGCATCGTAACTATAGCAGACATTGCTCAGGCTGATGCCACAAGGAACATTCATATAGATGGGGTCGCCTTGTTCTTCGAGTGGATTCTCCTCGAGTTCCATGAGTCGTTCTGCAGCCGTAAACACTGAGACAAACTGTGGAACGAGTTTTGTCAAAGAGCGCGCAGGACTCTGAATCTTGTTGACCAATTGCAGGAATGCGGTCATTCCACCGAATGTCAGTGTTCCATTCGACATACGAAGCGCAGCCCAGAGGAATGCGACGAGGTAGCCAAGTGCAAATCCGAAGTTGACGATGAGGTTCGAAATCACACTGAATGCAGTACGCTTCACGACGTTTTGGCGCAACTCGCTTTGGGTTGACTCCAACCGTCCGACCATGTGGTCGTCGCTTTCCAGCGTCTTGATGAGCATTCGGTTCTGGATGGTTTCCTGCAATACGCTCTGCACCTTCGAGTCACTTGTTCGAACTTCGCGTGTCAACTTTCGCATACGTCCGACGTATATCTTGCTCAAACCTATAAATACAGGGATGATAGCAATCGTGATGAGAGCCAGCACATGGTCCATTGAGAACAGGTAGCAGAAAGCACCAATGAACAATGCAGCGACAGAAAGCGTGCTGGGAATGACTTCGGTGAGGAAGACGACAACATTGCTTACGTCGAACTCCAGTCGGTTGAGCACATCACCTGAATGGCGGTTCTCCTTCCCGTGCCATTCTGAGCGTAAGATTCGATCGAGCAGTTGCTGCTGCATGCGGTTCTGGGCACGAATGCCGAGAATGTTCTTAATCCAGATGCTTGAGATGTGAAGGGCAAAGTCGGCAAGAATCAATGCCGCCATGATGCCTACAGCCACGTAGAGCGACCCTTTTGCCGCACCTTCTGCCACTTCGATAGCGTGTTGTACAGCCCAAACCTGAGCCAGGGAAACTCCCACCGACAACAATCCGATGGAGGCATTCAGCACAGCCTGCAGTCGGTTGCCTTTCCATGCTCGCCAAAGCCATTTCATAATGGCCTTTACCGAGTATTTCTGTTGTCCGTTGGTAGAATTAATGGAGAGTTTCCTCATTGTTTCAATAGTTTTCTCTTTGTGTGCTTCCTGATTGAGGAAGACTGTCTATCTGGCGTCAGCACCCCACATCATCTTCTTGTGCAGGGTGGAGAAATAATGTTGCGCGGGGCGTTTTACGATACGAACGCTATAGGGCGCTTTGCGAATAGTGACGCGTGTATTTTCGTCGAAGGTTGTAGAACGGCCATCGACTGCCACCAGAAAGTTGTGAGTGCGACTTTCGACAGTCAGTTCAATCTCGCTGTCGTCGCAGATGACGATTGGACGGATGTTCAGTGAATGCGGGGCAACGGGGGTCAGGCAGAGAATGCCTGTTCCTGGCGACATGATTGGGCCGCCGTTGGAAAGGTTATAGGCTGTGGAACCTGTTGGTGTAGAGACGATGAGACCGTCAGCCTGATAGGTGACCAGATCGTTGCCGTTCACGCGAGCATGAATGGTAATCATTGATGCAGTGTCGCGCTTCAGCAGTGCAATGTCATTGAGCGCTACGCCTGCCTCACAACTAATCGCAGCATGTTCCTCAATGGTGCAAGCGCCAGCCTGCAAGTCGTCGAGCGCCTGAGGAATCTCGTCAGGACGGAAGTCGGCGAGGAATCCCAGTCGGCCTGTGTTTATACCAATGATGGGAGTCATCGTATCACCCACGTGGCAGGCTGTCTTCAGCAGTGTTCCGTCGCCTCCCATCGAGATGGCGTAGTCAACGGGAAAATTGAGTTCGTCGAACACCGTGATAGGTGCCCAATGAGCAGAGAATCCCTCTTGCAGATGAGCGCTCACGAGAAAATCGTGGAACGTGCGCTCCATGAGAATTTCGGCTTTGCGGCGTGTGAGTTCTTCGAGCAGCAACTCCACTGAAGCCGATTTCTTCGTCTGATATTCGTTGCCGAAGAGGGCAAATCTGAGTTTCGGTTCCTTCATCGTTATTATATAATTGGTGCAAAGATACTAATAATTGAGAAGTTAAGGAAGGCAAAGAAGTTAAAGAAATTAAAGGACACGCTTTTTTTCGAAAAAACTTATACGTTGTCCCTTGCTGCTTGCCCCTTTTTTTGTACCTTTGCAACAAGAACCTAAATTATTTGAATCAAGAAAATATCAAGAAAATGGCAAAAGTATATGTATTTCTGGCCGATGGTTTCGAGGATATCGAAGCGTTGGCACCAATCGACATCCTGCGTCGGGGTGGGATGAAAGTGGTAACCATCAGCGTTATGGAAAGTCAACTTGTGGAAAGTGCCCATGGTGTTGGTGTAATGGCTGATGCGCTGTTCGAAGACGTGCGGAGTTACGACGATGCCGATATGCTGGTTTTGCCCGGTGGAATGCCTGGAGCCTCTAATCTTGTAGCCCATAAAGGCTTGTGCAAGATACTGATTAAGCAGTACGAGCGTCAGGGACGCATTGCTGCTATCTGTGCTTCGCCAGGTGTGGTGCTTGCCCCTTTGGGAATCCTTGACGGCAAGAGCGCCACCTGTTATCCCGGTTTCGAACAGGCTTTCCTCGACACAGACTATACGGCTGCTCTCGTCACTACCGACGGTAACGTTACGACGGCTTGTGGACCTGGTGCCGCAATGGCATTTGGTTATGAACTGCTTTGCCAACTGGGCGCAGCCGATGCTGCTGAGGCTCTGAAGGAAGGCATGATGTACAACCGCCAATTCAAATAAACCTGTCTTCGGATGAAGGATTTTATCATCATCGTGGCTGGTGGCAAGGGATTGCGCATGGGGGGTAATGTGCCCAAGCAGTTTCAGGTTGTTGGCGGGCGTCCTGTGCTGATGCACACGCTGGAGCGCTTTCGTGCCTATTCTGACGACTTGGAGATTATCCTCGTGCTTCCCCATGAACAGCAAGACTATTGGCAGCAACTTTGCCGCGAATATCATTTTGCGGTGAAGCATCGTGTGGCAGATGGTGGCGAGACTCGCTTTCATTCCGTACAGAATGGGCTGGCACTGATTCCCGACAATGCTGAAGGAGTTGTCGGAGTGCACGATGGTGTACGTCCGTTCGTCAGCACTGAGGTCATTGGTCGTTGCTACGAGGAAGCCAGCAAGTCGGGCGCTGCCATTCCTGTTGTGCCAGTTGTGGAAACCTTGCGTCATGTCGCAGAAGGAACAAAACCACGGGCCGACTATCGCCTTGTTCAGACACCTCAGACTTTCACCGTAAAATTGTTGAAAACGGCCAGTCGGAATGCCATTGAGGTCAGTGGCGGTTCTACTGAAGTCATTGCTTCAACCTTCACCGACGATGCTTCAGTCGTTGAGGCCTTTGGCCACGAGATATCCCTTGTTGAGGGCAATCGCGAAAACATCAAACTCACGACTCCATTCGACTTGACCATAGCCGAAGCGTTGCTTGCAAATGAAAAGCAGTGAAATAGAACGTCATATAAAGTTCTGACAACTTGAAACAATAGCAAATCTTCTGACAAATTCCAAATAAGAAAAGTTTCTGAATCATTGAATATCCTCGACCAAAATATTAAGTTTCTACCAGGAATGGGCCCTCGTCGCACCGAGATTCTGAATAAGGAACTCGGCATCATGACTTGGGGGCAGTTGTTGGAGCACTATCCTTACAAATATGTCGACCGCAGCCGCATCTATGCGATTGATGAACTGCAGGTCGATATGCCGTTTGTGCAGGTGAAGGGTAAGATTTTGTCGTTCGAGGAGTTCAGCATGGGTCCGCGCAAAAAGCGCATTGTTGCCCATTTTACGGATGGTCATGGGGTAGTGGACTTGGTTTGGTTCAATGGCACGAAGTACGTCTATCAGCAATATAAGGTGAACGAGGAATACATCGTTTTTGGCAAACCAGGTGTTTTCAACGGGCGATTCCAGTTTACTCATCCCGACATTGACCGCGCCAGCGAACTTGTTCTTTCAGAAATGGGCATGCAGCCTTACTACATGACCACCGAGAAAATGAAGAACAGCGGCCTTCAGAGTCGTGGCATAGAGAAAATCATGAAGTCGCTGCTCGAGCGAATCAGTCTGTCTTCGGGTAGCGATGTGAAAAACGGTGTCATCAATGAGACGCTTCCTCCTTATATCACAGGTCCGCTCCATCTTTGTTCTCGTGATGAGGCTATTCGCTGGATTCACTATCCGAAGACTCCCGACGAGATGCAACGAGCCCGTGTGCGTCTGAAGTTTGAGGAGTTGTTCTATGTGCAACTCAACATCTTGCGCTATGCAAGCGACCAACGGCGGAAATATCGGGGAAACGTCTTTCCCCATGTCGGTGACATCTTCAACACATTCTACCACCATCATCTGCCTTTCCAACTCACTGGCGCCCAGAAGCGAGTGATGCATGAGATACGTGCAGACATGCGCTCTGGTAGGCAGATGAACCGTCTTTTGCAGGGCGATGTGGGCTCGGGCAAGACACTTGTGGCGCTGATGTCGATGCTCATCGCGCTCGACAATGGCTATCAGGCTTGTATGATGGCTCCTACGGAGATTCTGGCCGAACAGCATCTGCAGACCATTCGCGATTTCCTGGGCGATATGCCTGTTCGTGTGGAATTGCTCACGGGCATTGTGAAGGGCAAGAAACGTACCGAGATTCTTCGTGGTCTCATGGACGGCAGCATCCAGATTGTTGTGGGAACCCATGCGCTGATTGAAGATACCGTACAGTTCCAACGGCTCGGGATCGCTGTCATCGACGAACAGCACCGATTCGGAGTCGCCCAGCGAGCCAAACTTTGGGCGAAGAGCGAGAATCCGCCTCATGTGCTTGTAATGACGGCAACGCCTATTCCCCGCACGCTGGCAATGACCATCTATGGTGATCTTGACGTCAGCGTCATTGACGAACTTCCACCTGGTCGCAAGCCTATCCAGACCGTTCACAAGTTCGACAACCAGCAGACTTCGCTTTATCAGGGAATCCGACAGCAGATTTCGCAGGGCCGTCAGGTCTATATCGTATTTCCACTCATCAAGGAGAGCGAGAAAATGGACTTGCAAAACCTTGAGGAAGGATTCGAGGTGCTTCGTGCAGCGTTCCCTGAATATCGGCTCAGCAAAGTGCACGGTAAGATGAAGCCTGTTGAGAAGGAAGCCGAAATGGCTCGGTTTGTCTCAGGCGAAACCCAGATTCTTGTTGCCACAACCGTTATCGAGGTGGGCGTGAATGTGCCGAATGCTTCCGTGATGGTCATCCTCGAGGCGCAGCGCTTCGGACTTTCACAACTTCATCAACTTCGCGGACGTGTCGGGCGAGGTGCTGACCAGTCGTATTGTATCCTTGTGACCAACTATCAACTCTCAACAGAAACTCGCAAGAGGATTGATATCATGTGCGAGACAAACGACGGATTTGAGATTGCCGAAGCCGACCTGAAATTGCGAGGACCAGGCGACTTGGAGGGAACGCAGCAGAGCGGAATGGCATTCGACCTGAAGATTGCAGATATAGCACGTGACGGGCAGATTGTGCAACTGGCACGCGACGAGGCTCAGAAGATTATCGACGCTGATCCAACCTGCGAAAAACCTGAATACGAAATGTTGTGGAATCGGCTGAAACAATTGCGTAAGAGCAACATCAACTGGGCTGCAATTTCGTAGAAAAGACCGAAAAAGGTGCAAAGGCGAAACCCTTAAAAGATGATAAAAACCGTTAAGGATAAGATATAAATGAACCGAGTTAAGGATTTTTTTTCTATCTTTGCACCGATTATTGAATTTTCGTTGGCCACGACCTTGTCGCCAACGGGGTCTTCAGAGAGTGTTTTTCTTGCTCTCGGGTAAAAGGAAGGCTCTAACCTAAAAATAGAAAATAATGAGATTGAACAATATCGTTAAATCACTTGCATCTACTGTCGTATTAGCGTTTTGCGCCCAGCATGTCGCAGCCCAGGACCTAATCGCCATGCAGGCTCCCGTGGATAAGAAGATGAAAGTGGTTGACACCCTCACTTTTAACAAACTTATTGAACGCGAATATTCTGGTCTGCCCGCAGAGGAACTCTATGCAGACTGGAACAATGTATATGCTCATCGTGCAACCCAGTTGCCCGATAATTTCAAGATTGACCTTCGCGATTTCTGCATGCCGACACCTAGTCGTGTGATTACATCGAACTTCGGTTCGCGCTGGGGTCGTCAGCACAAAGGTCTCGACATTAAGGTTTACACTGGTGACACCATCCGCTCTGCTTTCTCAGGCGTAGTTCGCATGGTGAAATATGAAGCCAGAGGCTATGGAAAATATATCGTGATTCGTCACGACAACGGACTTGAAACCATTTATGGTCACCTCTCGAAGCAGATTGTAAAGGAAAATCAGCGCGTGAAGGCTGGTGACGTGATTGGTCTGGGTGGTTCTACGGGTCGCTCAACAGGTTCTCACCTCCACTTTGAGACTCGTCTCTGTGGTGTAGCCCTGAACCCCGCTGTATTGTTCGACTTCCGTGCTCAGGACGTAACGGGTGACTTCTACGTTTACAACAAGCGTACTTATGATCGCGATGCTTCTGAGGCTAATCGTCTGCGTGGCGTTCGCGGTAATGGAAGTTACAATCCTGCTGATGTTCACAGCACTGCAGCGAAGTCTAACGGCAACAATAAGAAGTCTGAGAACTATGCAGCGCAGTCTTCTTCACGTAAGGTTCATAAGGTGAAGAAGGGCGAGACTCTTTTCCGCATCGCTTCGAAGTATGGCGTGAGTGTAGAGCAGTTGCGCAAGTTGAACGGACTTCGTAAGAACTCGAGCATCCGTCCGGGTCAACTTATTCGTTACTCCTGATTATTCAAAAATTTCGAAATCATAAAAAGGCCAGTCGCACAATTCCGTGTGACTGGTTTTCTTTTTATAGCGTCCTTTCATTTTTCTGTATGGTTTTGCTTTTTAGTCTTGGTCTCGCTATTTCGTTTTCATCATTCTACTTTGGCGAATTGCCAGATAAAAGAAAATCGTTTGATTATAGAAAGGCATGGATTTGACTGCGTAAAGTAATCCTCCTGGACCATAGGGAGGATGTCTCTTGGCCATAGGGAGGATGTCTCCTGACCATAGAGAGGATGCTTTTCGACCATAGAGAAACATGCTCTGTATCATAGAAAGTAATGGTTTATATAGGTGTAGAGGTATGCTCTGTAAGGTACAGACACATGCTCTATCGGGTGTAAAAGTCTGCTCTGTATGATTTAAAGAATAGAAATCTATCGCCGCGCATTTTTCTCAAGGAGGGAATTGTTCTCAGAAAAAGTTTTTTGCGATTAACACCTACCGACCTACCATAACCCCACTCAAACCCCGATGAATAAAGGCTTTGAAGCATGGTAGGTCTTCCGTTAAGACCTACCATACACCTACCATAGACCTACCATATTTGAAAGGGAAAAAGTAAAAAGTTGGATATGTGAGAAGATAGAGCAGATGGGTGATAATGAGTTGGAAATCAGTGATTTAAAAGAACACCCAGCAAAGTTACCGCCTTGCGACAGGTGGAGTTTTGGTCGGTGCCTGATGGTAGGTCTATGGTAGGTCTATGGTAGGTGTGCGAAAAAGACCTACCATGCCCTCAGCCCTTTATTCATCGGTGTTTGAGAGGGGTTATGGTAGGTCGGTAGGTCTTTTTGAAAATTTCTCTATTTCTTATTCTCGAGTAAATTTTCTGGACACAGGTCGCTTAGAAAAATTGTTCTTCGCAATCAGATTAGCAATCTGACAGAACCTTCTTGAATTTCTCAATGAACAAGTCGGCATCTGCCGTTGTCAGACAGAGAGGAGGCAGCAGGCGAAGAATGTTCTGACCAGAACAGCCTGTGAAAATATGCTCCTCGTGAATCAGACGCGAGCGGATTTCCTTGTGAGGAATGCTCAGTTCAATACCAATCATCAGGCCTCTGCCACGCACGTCGGTGATGAGGGTGGGGAATTCGGCTTGCAGTCCTTTGAGTTTCTCCATCAGGTAGTCGCCTACGATTCGGGCGTTCTCCACCAGATTGTCTTCCTCCATGACGTCCAGCACTGATAGGGCAGCGGCACAGGCCAAGTGGTTGCCGCCGAAGGTGGTGCCGAGTTGTCCGTATTCGGCCTTGAACTTCGGAGAAATCAATACAGCTCCCATTGGGAATCCATTGGCAATGCCTTTTGCCACAGTGATGATGTCGGGTTTGATGCCCAGCCATTGGTGAGCGAAGAATTTTCCGCTTCGTCCGTAGCCGCATTGTATTTCGTCGCAAATAAGCACGATGCCGTAGCGTTTGCAGGCATACTCTAAGCCTTTGGCAAAAGCCGGAGAAACCATCTGTACACCTCCCACACCCTGAATGCATTCGAGAATGACGGCGGCAATGCCTCCCTTTGTCATCTCACGCACCCATCCTTCCAAATCGTTCAGGGCCAGGAACTTAGCGTGGTGGTTATCGTTGATGGGAGCAACAATCTTCGGGTTGTTGGTCATCTCGACAGCCAGACTTGTGCGGCCGTGAAAAGCCTTATGAGCGGCAATCACGCGAGTATAGCCAGTCTTGAACGATGCGAGTTTCAGGGCATTCTCATTGGCTTCGGCACCGCTGTTGATGAGAAACAGTTGATAGTCCTCATAGCCGGAGATGCGTCCGAGTCGCTCGGCAAACTGTCGCTGAAGCGTGTTGACCACTGAGTTGGAATAGAATCCTAACTGCTGTATTTGTTCAGTTACTTTCTGAATGTAGTGAGGGTGGGAATGACCGATGGAGATTACTGCATGTCCGCCATAGAGGTCGAGATATTCCTGTCCTTTATCATCCCATACGCGGCAACCCTGGCCACGTACGATGTTGATGTCGAAAAGTGGATAAACGTCGTAGAGATTCATATTATTATCCTTTTAATCTTATTACTTTCTTACCTATTCTTCTTTGTCTATTAGAATGCATTGGCTTTCAGACGGAGTCCCGTCGTTTCGTCGAGTCCAAACATCAGGTTCATGTTCTCGACGGCTTGTCCCACAGCCCCTTTCAGCAGATTGTCGATGCAGGAAGTGACGAGCAGTTTGTCGCAGAACGCGTCGACATGGACAAGACATTTGTTTGTGTTCACCACTTGCTTCAGGTCGATGGGGCGATCGCTATAGTGGGTGAAGGGCGACGCTGCGTAGAAATTCTTGTAGGCAGCCACGAAACCTTCGCCGGATGGGAAGGAGGCTCCCTGAGCCCACTGCGGCAGATGAACTACGGAGGTGGCGAAGATGCCACGGGCGAAGTCGCCGCGATAGGGAATGAAGTCGATATGCACTTGTCCGGCCTCAGTTCCGATAACGGGAACAGGCTGCTCGGTGGAAGCAACGGCCTGCAATTGGTTGAGCGACTGGCAGATTTCAGGCACATGCTGATGCTGGAACGCCTTGTAGATGCTCATATTGCCCGTTCGCCACGAGAAGTGAGTTGTGGCTTGTGGCTTCTGTCCCGCACCTGTCGAGCCAGTGATGGCGTTCACGCTAATGTCGCTTCGTAGTAGTCCAAGTTGAGCCAGTGGCAGAAGTGCTAACTGAATGCAGGTAGCGAAACAGCCGGGGTTGGCTACATGACGAGCCCCTCGAATGACCTCGCGGTTCAGTTCGGGCAGACCATAAACGTAGTCGTGACATTCAGGTGTAGGCTTCGCAAGGGCTTCATAACTCTTGACCGAAGGTTTCAGGCGGAAATCCTGAGCCAAGTCGATGATGCGAACGTTTGCAGGCACGTCGTGTTCGCAAAGGAATGCCTCGCTCTTGCCGTGTCCGAAGCAAAAAAACACAACATCCACCTCGTCGAATGGCATCGATGAGGTGAACGTCATGTCGCAGTCGCCTAGCAGTCCCTCATGGACATCTGTCACTGGGTTGCCTGCATTGCTTTCACTATGGATAAACTTAATCTCAGTTTCGGGGTGGTTGACGAGCAGTCGGATGAGTTCGCCTGCCGTGTAACCTGCTCCACCAAGAATTCCAATTTTAATCATTCGTTGCTAAAGTGCTTAGTACTTCGGCATGATGATCCACAAGATGATGTAGAGCAAAACGCCTGGGAAGCCAGCACTGAACAACGTCAGTAGCAGATAGATGATTCTGACGAGGGTAGGATCCCAGTCGAAATATTCTGAAATACCACCGCAGACGCCGACTATCCAACGATCATTTGACCGTAAAAGTTTTTTTCCTGTTGCCATATTCTTATCTCCTTTTTGTTTGGTTGTTTCTGTTTGTTAGACGAAACAACTACTCGAAAGGTTGCATGAGAGGGTTTATTTTTTTGATTTCCTGTTTTTCTTGTGCCCGTCAGGCTGTTGAAAGCGAGCAAGAAGGGCATTTCCACAGGACACATTCTTATTATCTTTGTTCGTCGGGATGGATTCCGTAATATACGCGTAGGGGCGTACTTGTCAGTTTGATGAATCCCTTTGCCTCGTCGGCGGTCCATCCACGTTGCATCTCGCCATATTCGCCCAGTTTCGATTTCAGCAGGTCGTTCTCTGAATCTACACCGACTGTCTCGAATCCCAGTGGGCGAAGTTTCAGAATGGCCGTACCAGTGACATTTCGCTGCGACGAAGTCAGCATTGCTTCGATATCGGGCATCACTGGCTCCAGGTACTGGCTTTCGTGCAGGAACATTCCGTACCACTGAGCCACCTGGTCCTTCCAATACTGCTGCCACTTCGAGAGAGTCGACTTCTCCAACAGGCGATGAGCCTCGATAATGAGTTTAGGGGCAGCAGCCTCGAAGCCTACGCGGCCCTTGATGCCGATGATGGTGTCTCCGACATTGCAGTCGCGGCCTATGGCATAGGATGCACCAATCTCCTCAATCTTCTGGATGGCCTGAATCTTGTCGTCGAATTTCTCGCCGTTGACAGCCACGATCTCACCCTTCTCGAATGTAATCTTAAGAGTCGATTCCTTCTGATTTGTGACGTGTTTCAAATAGGCTTCCTCGGGCAGGCCCTGAGTGGAGTCGAGCAATTCGCCGCCACAGATGGATGTTCCCCAGATTCCCACGTTGTAGGAATACTTCAGTTTGGTGAAGTCGGCCTCGAATCCGTTTGCGTTCAGATAGTCCACTTCCTCTTGACGCGAGAGTTTCTCGTCGCGGGTCAGCGTGATAATCTCAATGCCCGGAGCCATCACGAGGAACGTCATGTCGAAACGAATCTGGTCATTGCCTGCACCCGTTGAACCGTGAGCAATGGCGTCGGCACCAATCTCACGTGCATAGCGTGCGATGGCGATAGCCTGGAAAATGCGCTCCGAACTCACCGAGATGGGGTAGCAGTTGTTTCGCAGCACATTGCCAAATATCATATATTTCAGTGATTTCTCGTAATATTCCTGTGTGACATCAAGCGTCACATATTGAACTGCCCCCAGTTTGTAGGCATTCTCTTCGTTTTTCTTCAGTTGTTCTGCTGAGAATCCGCCCGTGTTGGCGCAAGCGGCATAGACCTCATAGCCCTCATTCTTGAGACGCATTACGGTGTATGATGTGTCGAGGCCCCCTGAAAAGGCAACGACCACTTTCTTTTTCTTGTCCATTTCTATTGCTTTCTTTTTTATTTTGTCATCCTTTTTATTTAACCTGAGCCCCTTTCTTCTGCCTTTAGTCTAAGTCCAGTCAAGTGAAGTAACTTGTTCTGGTGGGTAGAATAACTATTTCGGTTGATGAAATAGCCTATTCTACGATTCTAAAGTTATCCATTCGATGAAACGGGAATCTCCTGCTTCTCGTCGATGTCATGAATGCGCTGAAGCACTTCTTCGGGAATCTTGGCGGGCAGATGTTCCTCGGGATCATACATCATGGCGGTGCAGATGCAGTATTTGCGGCCAGTACGTTCGAGCACGTCAACGTTGATGCAACCCTGACAACCACGCCAGAATGCTTCGTCGTCGGTCAGATCGGCAAAGGTCACAGGCTTGTAGCCCAACCGCGTGTTCATGCTCATGACGGCTGCTCCGCTGGTCAGCGAGAAAATCTTTGCGTGCGGCCAGCGCTTACGGGCCAGCGTGAACGTCATATCTTTGATGCGACGGGCAAGACCAAGACCGCGGAAGTCGGGATGAACGATAAGACCAGACGTTGTGACGTATTGTTTGTTACCCCAAGTCTCGATGTAACTGAATCCAGCAAAACGGTCGCCAGCCAGTGCAATGACAGCCTTTGCTTCACGCATTTTTGTGGCCAAGTACTCATGTGAACGTTTTGCGATACCTGTTCCGCGTACTTTTGCTGCTTCTTCTATCGTAGCCAGTATTGTGTCGATGTACTTCTCATGAGAAGCATCGGCCACAACAACTTCGATTTTTTCCATTTCTTTCTGTAAGTTGAAATCCTTTTAGATGGTGTGCTACCGAATGTTTGGGATGATTTCTCCCAACTTCTCCAACACGCTGTTTTTCTTCACTCCTTCCTTGATGATAATCAGGATGGTGTCATCGCCTGCCACTGTTCCCAGAATTTCTGGAATATCGGTGTTGTCGATATTGTAGGCAATAAGGCTGGCGTAGCCCGGACGTGTCTTGATGACACCAAGGTTGCCGGAAAAATTGATTGACATGTAGCCCGGAGTTTCCAGCATCTCTTTTGCCGTCTGGGTGCTGCGCACTCGCTTATACATGGTTTCGTTGGGCAGAACATACACATATTTTCCGTTCATAGAAGCGGCCTTGGCCACTTTCAGTTGCTTCAGATCACGACTCAGTGTGGCTTGAGTCAATTGGAATCCTTCTCGTTTCAGTTCCTGGAGGAGTTCCTCCTGGCTTCCCATCTCCTTGCTCGAAATAAGCATTTTCAGGGTTTCAATTCTGTTGTTCTTTACTTTCATAATTGTATAAATATCCTTTATCGGGTGCAAAATTAGTATAATTTATGCAATCTTGCAAATATTTTTGCATATAAATTCTTTTCATTGAAGAAATTTTACGTTTTATTTGTCAAATTATGCTTTTTTTGTTATCTTTGTGCCGTTTTAAGTTAATTAGAATGTTCGCGCGTGTGAAAGACTACCTGTCCATAAAAAAAATATTTTCAACGATAGTACTGTTGCTGACAGCCCTAAATGTATCATCTCAGCAAATTTATAATGTAATCAGTTTTGGTGCCGAGGGTGATGGAGAGAAAGATGACGCCGCAGCCATCCAGCGAGCCATCGACGAATGTTCATCGCAAGGAGGAGGAACGGTTCTGTTTCCCCGCAACCACACATTTCTGGCTGGACCTATCGAATTGAAGTCGAACGTTGAACTGTATCTGGAAACAACATCTGTGCTAAAGGCCAATCCCGACGAATCGATTTATAACCTCAGTGCATTTGGGGAGAATCGTGGCGAGGGAATGCTCTGGCTGTGGGCCGATGGTGCTGAAAACATCACAATCAGTGGTCGAGGCACGATTCATGGTAACGGTATCCGCTTCATGGGTGCAGAACTCGATGATTCCTATGAACTGAAGCCGTTGAAAGACCCGACGTTCGACCCTCGTCCGCATGTACTGACGCTGACTAATGTGAAAAACATCGTGATTCGTGACGTGACAATCACCGAAGGCGCCTATTGGACAGTTCATCTCGTAGGCTGCGACGGAGCAGTGATTGATGGCATTCAACTCCTGAACAATTTGAAAATTCGCAATGGTGACGGCATCGACCTCGACCATTCCAAGAATGTGCGCATTGCCAATTGCTACATCACCAGTGGCGACGACTGCATCTGTCTGAAGAATCGTCGCGAGTCAGAACAATATGGTTCTTGCCACGATATCGTAGTGAGCAATTGCGTGATGGCTTCGCGCTCTTGCGCCATTAAGATTGGCTCGGAGAATATGGATTCGATTTACAACGTGATGTTCGATAATTGCATCATCACGAGATCGAATCGCGGTCTTGGAATACAGAATCGCGATGAGGGAACCGTCACCGACGTGACTTTCTCCAACATTCAGTTGGATTGCCGCTTGTGGTCGGATGTATGGTGGGGAAAGGCCGAACCTATCTATGTGACCAGTTATCCACGTGCTAATGGCAATCATAAAGACGCCAACTGGCGTTTCCCGAAAGGACAGATTGAAGGCCGTTGCGGCGAAGTAAGCCGTATCCGCTTCAACAATATCACCGCAACGAGCGAGAATGGCTGCTTCATCGGTGGCGATACGCCCGCGAAGGTGAATAACATCATGCTGGACAATGTCACACTGACAATGCGCAAGCAGACTGCCTATGATGGCGGGCAATATGACAAGCGTCCCTGTCGGGGCGAAGGATTCGTGAAAGGTCCTGTTCACGGGCTCTATGTAGAGCAGGCCAGTAAAATTATTGTTCGCGATTTTAGTGTAGACTGGGGACAGGCGGAATTTCCCAATCGCGGTCGCGATCAGTATTTTCTCGGCCGAGACTAAAAAAAGATTTTAATTTTTATCAACCTAATCAATAACAATTATGCTAAAAGTACGATTCTTAAATTCACGGAAAGCCAGGAAGACAGTGCTCTCTATGGCTCTCTTAGTGTGCAGTACGGCAGCAATGGCGCAAGGCCAGGTAACGGGTGTCATCCGCGACGCGCAGGGTGAACCACTCGTTGGTGTGAGCGTTGTTGAGGCTGGAACTCAGAATGGCGTGGTGACTGATGTTGACGGTCGTTACACGCTCAACGTGAAGCGTGGTGCAAGGCTGAATGTCTCCTATGTGGGCTTCGAGCCCCAGACTATTACAGCCGGCGAAAGCATCATGCTGCAGGAAGACAACCAACTTCTGAATGAGGTTGTTGTCGTAGGTTATGGTACCATGCGTCGTAAGGACGTGACCTCGTCAATCACCACTGTGCAGGCCGAAGACCTGAATAGAGGTGTGTTCACAGATCCTGGTCAGATGCTTCAGGGAAAGGTTCCTGGATTGGTAGTTTCTTCTACTGCTGACCCTAACGGTTCTCCTACCATTACATTGCGTGGTGCTTCTACACTTCGTACAGGCGCTATGTCACCTTACTATGTAGTAGATGGTATTCCTGGTGTTGACATCTCTATTGTTGCTCCAGACGATATCGAGAGCATCGACGTGCTTCGTGATGCTACGGCTACAGCCATCTATGGTTCTAAGGCTGCCAATGGTGTGATCATCATCACGACCAAGAAGGGCGGTGAGGATAGAACAAACGTGACCTATAATGGTTACGCAGCCTTTGACAATATCCTCAATACCTACGATATGTGTACAGCAGATGAACTGCGTGAGTATGCTAAGAATAACGGTATTACTCTGAAGGATGGTGGCGCAAACGTTGACTGGCAGGAAGAAGTGCTCCGCACTGGTATCAGCCACAACCATAATCTGAGCATTAATGGTGGAAATGGCAGAACCAACTATATGATCAGCGGTAACCTTATGAAGCGTCAGGGTGTTATCAAGATGACAGGTATGGATCGTGTCAACTTGCGTTCACTCGTTTCAACAAAGGTGCTGAAGGACCACCTCACTTTGTCAATGGGTATTAACTCAATGTATGGAAAGCATTTCGGTGTTCCTACAAGCAATGAGGGCGCATCTGTGCTCGATGCTATGAACTACTATTCTCCAACCAATGCTATTAGGAATTCTGATGGTACATGGACAGTTGGTAACGGTTCTAAGAACTACAACCCACTCGCCTTGATGGAGGAGAATAAGTCTGAGACAATTTGGAAGCGCAACCAGTTTATTGGTAAGGCATCGCTTGAACTTTGGAAGGGATTTTTCTGGAATATGAACTATTCTTGGAGCAACTACCAGAGTACATACAGTGCATACAATACTCGCTACTCTCAACTCGAGGGTATCGGAAACAAGAATGGTCAGGCTACCCGTAACACTTACTTCGGACGTGAGCAGACCTTCGAGACCTATTTGAACTACGGCTTCAAGGTTGGTAAGAGCAAGTGGGATCTGATGGCTGGTTACTCTTGGGAGGAGAAGAAAAACAACGACGGATTCGGGCTGAGCGTTGAAGGCTACTACAACGATGATCTGTCATGGTATAACATGTCGTATGCACAGACAATCCTGGGCGTTCAGAACTCTGTTCAGAGCGGTTATCTTGAAAAGATTCGCAACATCTCTTTCTACGGTCGTGTCAACTACTCGTTCGACAGCCGCTATATGATTCAGGCTACAATACGTCGCGATGGTTCTTCTGTATTTGGTAAGAACAACCGTTGGGGTACATTCCCATCTGCTTCTGTTGCATGGAATATCACAGAAGAGGGCTTCATGAAGAATCAGAATCTCTTCGACAACTTGAAACTCCGTGCAGGTTATGGTATCTCAGGTAACTCGATGGGTTTTGATCCTTATACATCATATGAAACTTATGGTGCTACAGGTACATTTACTTATGACGGCAAGATGTATCGTACATACGCCGCTACAAAGAATGCTAACCCTGACCTGAAGTGGGAGACAACAGGTATGTTGAACATCGGTCTTGATTTCGCTATCTTGAAGAGCCGTATCAACGGTACCATTGAGGTTTATCACAAGAAGACTAAGGATCTGATCTGGAGTTATCCCGTTTCTACAGCCGAAGGGAAAAATATATATGGATGGATGGACGCCAATGTGGGTGAGATGACCAATAAGGGTATCGAGTTCACCTTGAACATCGTTCCCGTACAGACCAAGAACTTCACTTGGAACAGCACCATCAACCTGTCTCATAATAAGAACACCGTGGATAAGATGCAGAATGACCAGTTCCATACCACGAATCTCA
Organism: Prevotella sp.; assembly: GCA_024697645.1. Lineage (GTDB taxonomy): Bacteria > Bacteroidota > Bacteroidia > Bacteroidales > Bacteroidaceae > Prevotella. Next base: position 23,118 of record JAILFH010000069.1, on the reverse strand, counting down.
CACAGGGCGATCCTATGGTATCAGGCGTATCTCATGACGGATGGACACAGCGTATTATGGAAGGTGAGCCTATCGGTACATTCTATACTTACCAGTATGCAGGAACCGTGAACGGACGTTCAGAGTACTACGTGCTTGATGAGAATGGTAATCGCACTGGCGAAACCACCAATAACCCCAGTCTGAAGGACCGTTCTATCACAGGTTGCGCACAGCCTAAGCTCAACGCAGGATGGAACAATACCCTTACCTATAAGAACTGGAACCTGAATGCATTCATCACTGGCGTATTCGGCAATGATGTATATAATAGCCCACGTGCCCACTACACAAGTGCACAGATGTTCTCTGATGGTAAGAACGTGCTGAAGGATTTCCTCACATTCCCAGCAGGTGATGCTTCTGGTTCTCTCCCATCTGACCGCTTCATTGAGAAGGGTACATACATCCGTCTCCAGTCTCTCTCTCTGAGTTACACATTCCGCAACTGTTTCAACGACTGGATTCAGGATCTTACTCTGTATGGTACAGCAAACAATCTGTTCACCATTACTGATTATAAGGGTCTTGACCCAGAAGTTAACCTTGGTGGCATTGACCCAGGTATCGACTATCGTTGGAGCCGCTATCCGCACACACGTACCTTCATGGTTGGTGTAAAGATCAACTTCGGTGGTGGCAAAGCCAAGAAAAAGCCGACGACACAGTATGTTGACAGAGAAGTGATCAAGGAAGTTCCTGTCATTAAGGAAGTTGTCAAGGAGGTTCCTGGAAAGGATAAGGAGACCTTCGTTCAGAGTACATATGTTGTAACATTCCCAGTTAACTCATCTGAGATTAGCAATGCAAGTGAACTTGCAGGCATTCAGAAGGGTGCTAACGTAGAAATTGTGGCTTACGCTTCACCGGAGGGTAACCAAGATGCGAACCAGAAACTTTCACAGGAGCGTGCTGATGCTGTTGCTAAGTACTTGCAGGACAAGGGCGTGAACGTAACACGCATTGTGGCTAAGGGTGCTGATACAAATCACGCTAACCGTATTGCTATCGTGACTGTAAAGTAAAATCAACTAATAAGATTTTAAGATTATGAAACTAAATAAATTAATTCTTGCAGCTGGCTTATTTGCCGTAGCACTTACCAGTTGTACAGATTTGGATGTCACACCGAGTTCTCAGTACACAGAAGACCCAAGTAAGAATTCCGGTGTTGACCCAATGATTGTGGTTGAAGCAAAGATGGCTGACGTCTATTACCATCTGTCTGGTGTGTTTGGTCGTCGTTATATGGAGGCGCAGTGCCTTGCTTCTGATGAGTTCACTGCTCTCGCTTTTGATGGTGGTTATTATGATGGTGGTACTTATGCACATCAGGCTCTCCACAATAGTAATGCGACAGACGCTTCTCTCGACTGGTATTCTGAACTGACTTCTGGTATCACCAAGGCAAACACCATCCTCGATGACCTAGGCAGTAGCGCCTCTGACCAGATGAAGGCACCTGCACGCGCCATGCGTGCTTTCTTCACATGGATTCTGATGGACAGTTTCGGTGATGCACCTATTCTTGAGCGGATTACCACTGAAGGTGAGACCGTGACACGTGCTCCCCGTAAGGAAGTAGCTGAATGGATAGAGAATGAACTCACGGAGATCATTCCTTCACTTACAGAGGAAGTAAGCGAGAATACTTATGGCAAGCCGACCCGCTGGATGGCTGAAGCCCTATTGGCCAAGCTCTACATCAACTGGGCTGTCTATACTGCTGAGTCTGTAGACCAGTATGATGCCGCTACTGCTGCCAATCCGAAACTCGACGCATGTATTGAGATCTGCGATGACATCATCAATAGTGGCAAGTTCAACCTTGGTTCTGTTGACTATCTTCATAAGTTCTCTTACGACAACAACTGGCAGATTGAGGACTTCATCTATGTGATGCCTTATGACGCTATCAACCGCCAGGGCTTCCAGTGGGCTCGTCCACGCTCTTTCAAGCAGTTGAAGAATCTTGTGCCGAATTATTATGGTTCAACAGATCCTTTCACACAGTCATTCGGTGGTAATATTGTCGTAACACCTGAGTGCGTGAAGCGTTTCAACCTCGAGGGTGATATCCGTAATCTCTGTATCCTTCGTGGTGATATCTACAATCGTGACCCAAAGACACTGCGCCCAACATCGGAACCTTTCATGTATAAAGGTCAGCAGGTACATTTTACAGAAACTATCACACTTGCTAAGGAAGACAACACCATCGATGTTGGTAACGACGATGCTGCCATTCAGCAGGGTTGCCACTCTATAAAGTGGTTCATCATACCTGGCGATTATAACAACGGACGTAACCAGTCTAATGACCTTCCTCTTTTCCGTTATGCTGATATCCTTCTCATGAAGGCTGAGGCTCTGGCACGTCTTGGACAAAGCGGTGCTAAGGATCTCTTCAACCAGATTCGTTCTTATGCAGGTGCTCCGCAAATCTCTGCTGAGCCTTCGCTTGAGGAAATTTATGAGGAGCGTGGTCGTGAGTTCTTCGATGAGAACTGGCGTCGTAACGATATGATTCGCTTCGGTCATTTCGAGGATGAGTTCTTCCCACACTATAAGAACTTCCCCGATGCTAACTTCGACAAGCGTCATCGTATCTTCCCTATTGAGCAGGAGATGCTCGACCTGAATCCGGGTTGGACTCAGAACCCTGGTTATTAATAGAAATGAAGGTTCTTAGGCTGAATAATGAAGCCTGAAACCTGAAACGATAAAAATGGGAACGGATTCTTGTCTGTTCCCATTTTTTATTGTATCTTTGCACATACTATTATTACATGAAAGAATGAGAAAATTCTTGTTGGCATTCTTCTGCATCTTGTCGTCAGTTGCGTTTGCGCAGGTATGGCAGTATGTCGACCCTCGCATTGGAAGTGTTGGGGTAGGGCGGACGTTTCCAGGACCTTGTATGCCATTCGGAATGGTGAAGCCCGGACCAGACTGCGGCATCTTGCCGAATGCAGGCTGGGCATTGATGCCAGCACCTGTCTTCGGGTTCTCACAGACTCATGTCAGTGGAACGGGTGGAGGACAGAAATACGGCAACATTCTCATTCAACCTTATCTGACCGAAGACACATCGGAGTCGCAGTCGTCTGCAGAAAATTCTTGTTTTCAAAGAGATATGGGGTGGTTGACGCTTCCTCAACAGCGAGCCAATGAGGATATTGCACTCGGTTATTATTCCACCACTTATGAAAACGGCATTCAGACCGAGATTACCACAAGCGACCGTTGCTCGTTCTATCGTTTCCGTTATCCCAAGAATGGCAGTCTGTTCGTCGATGCAACTCATTTCCTTGGGAAAGATACTGTTCCAAATCTTCGGGAGCGACAGCAGTTTGTCGATGCTCATTTGGAAATCATCGGCAATCACGAAGTAACGGGCTATTCTACGATTCGTGGCGGTTGGAACAATGGCGGTCCTTATACTGTTTTCTTTTGCCTGCAGACCGATCAGCCTTTCTCTTCTGACACTTGTCTCGTAGGCGATGAGGCTGTCACGACATCCTCCTCACATGCCTTTCTCCGCTTCACGTCCTCGTTAGTCAATGTGAAGATAGGCATCTCTTATGTCAGCATCGAGCAGGCACGCCGAAACATCCCCTCTCATGGCTTCGATACTCAACTCCCACTTTTGCAGAATGCTTGGGAGCAGCAACTCTCGAAGATTCACTTGACTGCCTCTGAACAGCAGAAGCGCATGTTCTATACGGCACTTTATCATACGATGCTCATGCCTGTCGACAAGACAGGCGAGACTCCTTTCCCCCTTCCCTTTAGGGAGGGGCAGGGGGTAGGCTACTACGATGACTTCTATGCCATTTGGGACACCTACCGCACTTCTTCGCCTTTGCTTACACTTCTTTGCCCCGAACGCCAGATTGACATTATTAACTCCTTATTAAATATATACACGCGCGAGGGCTACTTGCCTGATGCTCGCAGTGGCGACTGCAATGGACGGACACAAGGTGGTTCTAACGCTGAAGTAGTCATTGCTGATGCCTTTGCGAAGGGGCTGGGAAGATCTTCTTCGGCGAATGAGGACGTTATCGACTATTCCCTTGCGCTTGAGGCTATGCTGAAAGACGCCACAGTTCCTCCCGCTGACGACGAGAAAGAGGGCAGGGGAGGACTTACCGAGTATAATCGTCTCGGTTATATTCCTTATGGTATCGACCGCGCAGGAAACCGAACTGTGGAATACGCCTTCAACGATTGGTGCATTGCACAAGTGGCTCAAGGACTTGGCAAGAAGGCTGTCTACAAGGAATACATGGCGAAGTCCCGCAACTGGAAAAATCTTTGGCGTAGCGATTTTGAATGGGATGATATGCGAGGATTCATCCTTCCGAAGGATGCAGATGGGCGTTGGATGGACTCAGTGCCCTGGGGTCGTTCAAAGGTGTTCCATCCCACGATTCCCTACACGCCTGTCACAAAAGTTGCGCCCTGGTATCTGCCTTGGTGGTCAACGTTCTTCTATGAGGCCACTTCCGAAGAGTATTCTCTGAGCATTCCTCACGATGTTCCTGGTCTCATCCGTGCTTGTGGAGGGAAAAAGGCCTTCCGACAGCGTCTCGACCTTTTCTTTGAGAAAGGCTACTACAACGTGCAGAACGAACCATCGTTCCTCACTCCTTGTCTCTATCATTGGATTGGCCGTCCTGACCTTAGTTCACAGCGCATCCATCAGATTATTCGTGACCATTATACTGATGCTCCCGATGGTTTGCCCGGCAATGATGATTCGGGTGCAATGTCGTCGTGGTTGGCTTTCCACATGATGGGCTTCTATCCTAATGCAGGCACAGACTACTATCTTCTCAGTCTGCCGATACTCCCGTCTTATACGTTCACTTTGTCTAATGGTCGCACCCTCCACGTTTCTACTATTGGCGCTGGCGACACTTTCCATTCGGTGACGTTTAATGGAAAGAAACTCAAGAATGCTCGAATCACTCATACGGAACTGATGAAGGGCGGTGAACTGGTATTTGTAAAGACTGCTTCGGCTGAGAATGATAAACTTCAGTCAGCCAAAAATAAAGAAAAACGGCAGCAACAACCGCTTAGAGCAACTATCGTTTCTCAGTCTAATGCATCTGCTTTTTCACCCGAAGGAACTGGAGAAATCTTCTTCACCCTCAACCGACAGTTCCGTACTTGGCCTTTTGTTTATAGATGGGAAGGCGACACGCTATCTCTTACTTGCAAGAAAACTACCTATCGCATCCCTCGACGCGTAGTAGAACATGCTAATAATTTCTGCTGGCTATCTCCCCAGACCGACGGAACTATTCATCACAACGCAAAAGGGACCTTTGGCTTCATTTCTTTCGATGCTTTTAAGGCATTACAATCCACAGGGACTTTCATCTATGACGATATCACTTGGCGACTAATAGGCAAAACCGAAACCACTTATCATGTACGGGCCGATGTTGACAATACGGAGATGTGGATAGCAATCCCAGATTCTTCGGATTCAAATGCTGAGACGAACTCTAAAGCACAGATTCCACTCCCCTTTGTTCTCGAAATGCGCCATAATCCTCTGGGCATCGACTGGAAACTTACACCTCAGACATTTACCCAACAATGAATTAATGATCAAACTAAGATACACGATTGAATTATGCGAAGATTCATCATTCTGACATATATCCTCTTTCTGACGTCGTTGGTTCAGGCGCAGAAAACACCTGAACAATTGGGCGGTGTCTACTATGCCTATCCTGCGCCTACAACAAAACTCCAACTGGTGCCCGATGGCTATGAACCGTTCTATATCTCCCATTACGGTCGTCACGGTTCGCGCTGGCTACCCGATGATGCCCGATATGAGTGGGTGTTGGAACAGTTTAGCGACACCAAGAACCTGACTTCTCTTGGGAAGAGCGCCCGCAAACGGCTGAAGAAGGTTTGGAAGAACGCTCGTGGGAATGGTGGAAAACTCACTCCTCTGGGCGCTCGTCAGCATCAGGCTATTGCCAGGCGGATGGTACAGCAATTTCCTGAAGCCTTTGCTGATGGCGCACGTGTTTGGGCTCGTTCGAGCACGGTTGATCGTTGCCGAAAGAGTATGCTCGCATTCATGGGCCAGTTCCAACAACTTCGACCTGCCATTTCGCCTGATGTTGCAACCAACGAGGCCGATATGGCTTGGATTGTCAACAATACTCCCGAAGTGAAAGCCTTGGAAAAACGCACAAGGCGACAGGCTAAAGTCAATCCCGACCGCTTCATGCGTTCATTGTTTAAGGACCCTTCAAAGGTGTTCGATTCTGAGCGATTTGCCCAAGTTCAGGCACTTCGTCTACTCTCCGAACTCTTCACGATTGCCACTGATATGCAGGATGTGGAAATCTCGGTCAATCTCTTCGATTTGTTTACCTACGATGAGATGCAAGCGGTCTATCGTGCCAACAATGAGCGTATGACGATTAATAATGGCATTCTTCCACAAAGTGAAGGAATCCCAGCCCGTGCAGCCATTTCACTTTGGCAGAACATCGAAGACGATGCCGATGCGATGATTGCAGCCAAAGGTCATGGTGCCGCACTTCGGTTTGGACACGATACTAATCTCTATCGTCTGCTCTCACTCTTGAAACTTGTTCCCCCTTCTCCAGCCTCCCTTTTCCCGGCAGGCTACTCCCTCCCTACGGAGGAGGGACGGGGTGGGGCTTCCCCTTTCGGCAGGTTCCCCCTCCCTCCAGATGGTTTCGACCACATGGACGAGATTCTGCCGATGGCAGCCAATTTGCAGATGGTGTTCTTCAGGGAGCAAGGTTCTTCTCCTACTGATTCAACCTCCTTGGTGCTTTTCCTCCACAATGAAAAGCCTATTACGCTCTCTATTCCAGCGGTTAGGAAAGGCAATGTCGACTATTATCGCTGGGCTGACGTGAAAGGTTATGTTGCCGAGCGCATCCACCGCTTTGAGCACATGCGTCAACTTTGTGCACTCAACACAATGGTGGGAACAGATCAGGCAAACACGCTCTCAGCGGGTCTATTTGGTAAGGGTTCTGAGGAACATGGGCAGACGTTGCCAGCAGTGTTGGTGCCGAATGGTCAGAACTTCTGGACTCCCCAGACTCAAGACACAGAGCAGAAGTGCATTGCACCTTATTATTATAAGGACACCCATCTTCAGGGTTTCCGCAACAGTCATTGGATAGTTGGAGGATGCACTCAGGATTACGGTTCGTTTACTCTTGCCACCCTTTCAGGACCTCTTCGCACAAGCCCTTCGGCTCGTGCCACTCGATTCTCTCATGAACGCGAAGTCTCTCATCCTCATTACTATGCTGTAGAACTGCTCGATGAGCATCTTCTCACAGAACTTACTGCTACCAGTCATACGTCAATGATGCGAGTGACGCCTGTCCGTTTCACCACTGACGTTGAGTCGTTCGATACGATTCATATTGTGGTCAATCCCAATAGTGATGAGGGTTTAGGGTATATTTGCATTGATACGCTCCGTCACGAGGTCTATGGCTATAATCCTGTTCATCGCATCTATCAAGGTTGGGGAGAATCGGCTGGATTCAGTGGACATTTCCTGCTCCGATATGGCGCTGCAGACGAAACGAAATCTCTTTCGGCTGACTATAAATCAAGGGAACGACTGCTTGCTTATGGCACCTTCTCGGGTGACAAGATTTTCCCCAATCAACTGGAAATTAGACAAGAGCCTTCACCCGATGATTTGACTACTACTCATCATCCCACATTGGCACAGCACGTAGGTGTTTATCTGACGTTCTTAGTGCCTCATGGTCAGCAACTTACGTTCACAACCGCATCTTCCTTCAACGACCGCGAAGGTTGCCTCCGAAACCTTGAGGCAGAAGCCACAGGCAAGACCTTTGAACAGATGCAGGCAGAACTTGCCGATTGTTGGATTGATCGTCTCCACACGATTGACGTCTACGATTCCGACACTGCTCGTGTCAACCAGTTCTATGGTGCTCTTTATCGCACTTCCTTCCTTCCCCGCGAATTTAGTGATGTCGATGGCCGCTTCCCACGATTTGGTGGTTCAGAGAATTCTGTTCAATGTTCAATGTTCAATGTTCAATGTTTAGAGAATTCAGTGCAAAGTGCAGAGTCCGGAGTCCAGAGTCCAGAGTCTCCGGTTCAAGGTTCAAGGTTCAAGGTTCAAAGTTCAGAGAATTTAGTTTCAAGTTCCAAGTTTCAGGTTCCAAGTTCGCAATCTTCAACTCCCGTTAACGGCGATGCAGCAGAAAATGCAAATCATAACTCTCCACTCTCCACTCTCCACTCTCCACTAAAGTATTTCACCGACTTCTCCATGTGGGACACTTATCGTGCTGTTCATCCCCTCTATAACATCATTTGCCCATCACTTTCTGCTCAGATGATGAAGTCGTTGGTCATTATGGCTGAGCAAGGAAGTTGGATGCCTATCTTCCCCTGTTGGAATAGTTACACTGCCGCCATGATTGGTGATCATTGCGCTTCCGTCCTCGCCGACGCCTATGTGAAAGGGATAGAAATAACGAGACCCTCCCCCCAGCCCCTCCCTGTAAGGGCGGGGAGTGATAACTCTATTCTTCCTGATTCTTCAGATAGTGGCCAGTCAGCCCCCTCCCTGCAGGACAAGGTAAATCGGCAACTGAGTGTTGACGATGAAAGCTTGGGGTGCAGCTCTCGATTCGTGCAAAATCAGGCTGAGCCTGAATTGAAGCAGGAATCGCTAAGAGCAAAGGTGGATAGGGCGGGGAGTGATAACTCTATTCTTCCTGATTCTTCAGATAGTGGGCATTCTACTCCCCTCACTAATAGGGAGGGGCAGGGGGGTGGGTCTTCTTCTTCCTTTTATTCCACCGCCTATCACTACCTTCGTCAGAATGCGTTCGAGTCGCCTTCGCCTGAGCAATACAAGAATGGAATGGGTCGTCGCGCCCTTGATTCCTATCTGAAATATGGGTATATACCGATGGAAGATCATGTACTTGATGCATTCCATACTGATGAGCAGACATCGCGCACATTGGAGTATGCCTACGATGATTTCTGTGTAGCCCAACTCGCCCGTGACTTTGGCACTGAGGCTGATTATCAAGAGTTGATGCGGCGTAGTGAGAACTGGCGAAACGTCATCAATCCTCGTGTCGGCTGGGCTGACGGTCGTCATACTCCTTCTGCGAAAAACAAGAAAGGAGGCGAATGGGAGAACAATCAGGACCTTGTGCATCGTAAGTCTTACATCACCGAAGGTGCCACTTGCCACTATTCATGGTATGTGCCCCAGAATATTCCTGCGCTTGTTGAGGTGATGGGCGGAACAAAGCGATTCGAGGAGAAACTCGATTCGATGTTTGAACAGGGACTCTATTGGCACGGCAATGAACCCTGTCATCAGATTGCCTATCTATTTAATTATGCGGGTCGTCCAGACCTCACTAAGCGTTGGGTTCGTCATATTCTCGATACTGAATACAATGACACCCCAGGTGGTCTCTCTGGTAATGACGATGCAGGTCAGATGTCGGCTTGGTATGTATTCTCCTCAATCGGTTTCTATCCCGTTTGCCCAGGAACTCCCAACTACGAACTTGCTGCTCCTACCTTCCAGCGCGTCGTCCTCAATCTCGAGAATGGTAAACAATTCACCATTGAGAAACGCGCTTCCAACACTTCCGATGGAGGCCAAATTCTCCTCGATGGTCAACCTCTTCGTGGAACCACGATTACCCACTCTGACATCCTAAAGGGAGCTACGCTCCAGTATTAAAGTTCAAAAGTTCAAGGGTTCAAGAGTTCAAGGGTTCAAGAGTTCAAGAGTTCAAAGAATTTATCGAGAAAGGAGGAGCGCAATTTAGTGTTAGTTGGGCATTCTGTCCGTTTTTTAGGGAGAAATTCATCTGTATTATAAAGAGGTGTTTATATGGTTGTGTGGATATTAGGCAAACTAAAAATGCGGCCTGAAGGGCCAAGGCGCACTTAGCCCAGGGCAACGCCCTGGGGTTAATTAGTGCAAGTAACCAACGCCCTGTAAGGGCAAAAGCATTACTCAGTTTCCACCTCATCAATAGTTCAAGGGTTCAAGAGTTCAAAGAATTTATCGAGAAAGGAGGAGCGAGGAAGGAGGAACGAGAATTCCATTGCTACTGACGGGCTGAAAGCCCAACAAGCACACAGCCCAGGGCAACGCCCTGGGGTTAATTAGTGCAAGTAACCAACGCCCTGTAAGGGCAAAAGCATTATGATGAATGGTTATGAGCAGTTATGAATGGTTATGAGCAGCATTTTCAAAGTAACAAAGTAACAAGGTAACAAAGTAACAATAACAATAATAATCGAGCCGACTTCTCCTATTGAATAACAATCCGTGATGAAACATCCGTGACATTGTTAATAAAGAGAACATCTGTGTCATCCGTGGTTAAAATTTCGGGGGGAGAGGCTTCTTCTTTTTTCATTCTATTATGAACATCGGTTTAACTCACACCAGCGTTCTCACTGTTAGTGAGGCGCACACAGCCCAGGCAATGGGCTCAGGCGATATGCCTGTTTTAGCAACACCCGTTATGATTGCACTCATGGAGAATGCAGCGATGCTTGCCGTCGATCAGGAACTTCCAGCAGAGCAAACTACTGTTGGTGCTCATATCGACGTCAGCCATTTGCGTCCTACGCCCATTGGCGCCGAAATCTTTGCCACAGCCGAACTCGTCGCAATCGAAGGCCGCCGTCTAACCTTCCACGTAGTAGCGATGCAAATAGAAGCCTCTCCCCAGCCCTCTCCTCAAGGCGAGGGAGCAGAAACCTCTTCGCAGTCAGAATCTCCCTTCCCTTTAGGGGAGGGCAGGGGAGAGGCTCTCGTTCTCGGCGAAGGCAATCATGTCCGTTACATCGTAGATCGCGACCGTTTCCTCGCCAAATTGTAAGCAATTTCCTTTAGAATCCCTTGTTTTCTCGCATGGTGGTAGACTCTTTTCCTATCACTATGCGAGATAATTGTGTTACGATTCGTAAGTCCTCCTTTTTTATTGATTCCCAATGTGTTATCAGTGATTAAATAAAAATTTAACAAAGATAACTCGCTAAACTCTTTGCGCTTTTAATTTTTCTTTGTAACTTTGCACCAAATATCGACTTAAAAAAATTAATAATAAAATCTTTAAACCTATGATTAAAAATTTACGAAATTTATGCACGCTATTGCTATTGATGGTAGCGAGCGTGGCATGGGCAGATGATTATCAGCTCTATTCAGGAACTATCACTGAAGGTGATTATGTTATTGTCTATGATGGTGGTGCCATGAAAGCAAGTGTAACTAGTGGCCGTTTAGACTATGCCGAGGTTGCGATTAGTAATGATATAATTTCATCACCTGATGCTTCTATTATATGGCATATAGCAGCAAGTGGTGATTATTATACAATTTACAATGCTTCTACTTCATCCTATGCTGCAAGTACAGGTGCTAAAAACAAGGCACAGTTGCTTACAAGTGGCACAGATGATATGTCCCTATGGACAGTTTCAGGTACAGCAACTTATGATTTTGTAAATAAAAAGAATACCGCTAACAATGTTAACGCCAATCTTCGTAGAAATGGAACCTATGGCTATGCATGTTATGCGTCTGGAACAGGCGGTTCTTTAAGTCTTTATAAAAAGGTTGAAACGCCCGCAGGTCAGGTTGCAACGCCGACAATATCTGGTACAACCCCGTTTTACCCAACAACTGAGGTAAGTATAACTTGCACTACCGAGGGTTCAACAATCCAATACTCTACCGACGAAGGTTCTACATGGAGTGACTATACAGGTGCTTTCACTATTTCAGAGACTACAACAGTGCAAGCTAAAGCCACAGCAGATGGTCTTACAGAAAGCGAAACGACATCTAAAACATTTACTTTAGGAACGCTCTTGTCAAACATTGCGGCTTTATCGGCACAAACTGAAGCAGGAACGTACTTTGTGACCTTAACGGATGCAGTTGTAACCTACGTGAATGGTAACTACGCATATATTCAGGATGCAAGCGGTGCTATCGTTATGTATAAGAGCGGCCATGGGTTAACTGCTGGCAATGTACTTAATGGTACTGCCGAGGTAACCTATCAGGTGCGTAATTCTACACCTCAGATTACTGAACTCAGTGGAGTAACTCCTACAATAGGTGACGCACCAGAGCCAACAACGTTGGCAGCAGCCGATTGGAGTTCAACTATTAGTGCAGAACTCAGTAAGTATTACAAGATTACAGGTGCAACCATAACACAGACAGATAGCAAGTATTATATCACTCTTGGTTCAGAAACCGTTCAACTTTACGGACAAGGTGATGCTAAGGATTTTACCCTTGATGACCTTTCTGTAAAATATACAATTGTCGGTTTCCCAACACTTTATAACACTACACCGGAACTACAGATATTTGTGGTTCCAGAAGCAGAGTCGACTACTCGTACTCCAGTCGTTCTTACATTCTCTGCAGAGAGCGTAGAGGCAACTGCTACTGGTGCATTAACGAATGTTCCTACACTGACCGTTACAGATAACGCGGGAAATACTATCGAAGGTCTTTCTATTACCTATGCAAGTGACAATACTGCTGTTGCTGATGTAGATGCAACTTCAGGTGCTGTTACCGTTAATGGTTATGGAACTGCCACAATCACAGCCACATTTGCAGGAAATGATGACTATGTTGAAGCAACAGCAAGTTATACGGTTTCTTATCCTGATCCAAATGTTGCTGGCGCAACGGCTGAGAATCCTTATACTGTCGCACAGGCACTTGCTGCTATTGATGCCAATTCTGGTATTACAGGCGTTTATGCTAAAGGTATTGTTTCTGAAATCGTTACCGCTTATAATTCACAATATGGTAACATCTCTTATAATATATCTGATGATGGCTTGACTACAAGTAGCCAACTGCAGGCATATCGTGGTAAGAGTTATAATGGTGAAAACTTTACTTCAGCAGACGATATCCAGGTAGGTGACGAAGTAGTTGTTTATGGTAATCTGAAAAAATACAACGATACCTACGAGTTTGATGCTAATAACCAGCTTGTCAGCCTTACTCGCCCCGATACTCCAGCAACTATTACTGCACCTTCTTTCACTCCTGCTGAAGGTGAAGTTGAGGCTGGAACCACGATAACAATCAATGTACCTGAAGATGAGAATGTCGATGATGTGGAATATTCTTTCGATCAGGAAACTTGGACAGTATATAACCCAACCAGCACTGAAATTACTATCAACGAGGAAACGACCATCTATGCTCGTTCGGTAAGTCCTGATGGAGAATACAGTGCAGTCGTTTCTGCTACTTACACCATTAAAGTAGCACCTGTCATCGAGGGCAAGACTTTTGTAAAAGTAACTTCGACTGACGAACTCACTGACGGCTACTATCTTGTAGTCTATGAAGAGGGCAATTTAGCATTCAATAGTGGTCTAGAAGACCTTGACGTTGCAGAAAACACAATTGGTGTGGCTATTAATAATGGTCAAATCGTAGCCAATGATGCTAACAAAGCTGCTGTTTTTTCAATTACAGGCTCAGAAGAAGGCTATACTCTCCTAGCATACAATGGAAAATATGTTGGAAGAACTTCGGATTCAAATGGTCTAAATCAACAAGACGCAGCACTATATAATGCAATTACATTCACAGAGAGTGGCGATGCTCTTATCGCCTCAAGTTCTGCAGTACTTCGCTATAATGCCGCATCTAATCAAAATCGTTTCCGTTATTTCAAATCTTCAACTTATGAGGGTCAAAAGCCTGTGTACCTCTACAAACTGACCAATGAGGAAGCTACTGCAGCAGTTAACTTTGTCCTCAACGGACAGGCCATCAGTGAACTGACCATGTCTGTTGGCGATATCGAAGAGAATCTTGAGGTTACCTGCACTGTCGAGGGAGCAACTATTTTCGTAGATAGCCCTGATAAGACTATTGCTGAATTTAGCGAAACTGACAATGCTCTTTACGCTTATGCTCTGGGAACTACTACGTTGACTGCAACTGCTGTTGATGCTGATGCCAACACTTTGGCCGAAGCCACTTTAGTGGTAAACGTGGTGAAAAAGAAGGTAACGCTTTCGTTCAGTGAACCAACAACCACTGTTAATATCAACGAGTTTGTGACAAATGCTGCTACGGCTGATATGGAAGGAGTAACTATCGTTTATAGTTCCGACAATGAAGATGTTGCTATCGTTGATGCTACAACTGGTGAAGTTGGTGGTGTCGCAGTCGGTACAGCCACTATTACTGCTACTCTTACTGACGCACAGTTGGAAGAATATGATGTAACCCCAGCAACTTATACCATTAGCGTAAAGGATCCTTCTATAGTTGTCGCCGATATTTTTGAACTAGTCACTGACGGCTCAAAACTTGCTGCGGATGACGTCATCATCATTGCTAATGTTGCTGATAATGCAGCCGTAGCCATGAGTACAACGCAAAACAGCAATAATCGTGGTGTCGCAACCATTACCGTTAATGAAGATGCAACAGTTACTGTAGGTGAGGAAGTCCAGCAAATTACGCTTGAAGGTAATTCTGAAGGTTGGTACTTTAATGTTGGTGATGGCTATCTCTATGCTGCAAGTAGTTCTAGCAACCATCTGAAGACTGAAGCTGAGATTGACGAGAATGGTAATGCAAAAGCTATTATCGCAATTGACACCGATGGTACTGCGTCAATCATCTTCCAAGGTACAAATACTCGTAACGTTCTCCAATATAATGAATCAAGTAGTTTGTTCGCTTGTTACTCTTCTGCAAGCCAAAAAGCAGTTCAAATCTACAAGAAGGTCGCTACTACTCCTCACAAGGGTGATGTGAATGGTGATGGCTCTGTTACGATTGCTGACGTGACTGCACTGGTGAACATCATTCTGGGTAAGGACAACACAGAACCTTATGAATATGATCATGAGGCTGCTGATGTGAATGGTGAAGATGGAATCACGATTGCTGACGTAACTGCATTGGTGAACATCATTCTTGGAAAGGAATAAAACTATGAAGTCATAGTCCTCATCGTTGAGGACAGAATTCTTACTCTATTGCCCCCGATAGTCTCTGGCTGTCGGGGGCAACTTGTAGCCCCCCAAGGGCCCCACCCCCGACCCATCTAAGAGCCCCACCCCACCCCTCCCCCGTAGGGAGGGAGTAGCCTGCCGGGAAATGGGAAGTTGTGGTTATGAGCAGCTTTTCCAAAGTAACAAAGTAACAAAGTAACGAAGTAACAAGGTAACAAGGCTCTAAGTTCAGTTGAGAATAGTTCTTTGAATGGTTATGAATAGTGGTGAATGCAATTCTCGTTTCTCCTTCCTCGCTCCTCGTTTCTCGATAATTTCTTTGAACCTTTTCGTAGCGAACAACGTGAGCGAAATGTAACGAAGTGATATGTAGACGAAGTCGGAGTGTAGCCTTTAGGCGAAATGTTATTGAGAGTTCGCCATAGGCGATATATAGAAGAAGATCTTTGAACCTTGAACTTTGAACTTTTTTGCCCTTTGAACTTTAAACAACTATTCACTATTCACAACACACGTTAAGTAATTGATATTAAGACTGTTACACGGATGAATAGTCTTCCAACTATTCACGTGAATAGTCTTTCAACTATTCATCTCTATAATCTACTGAACCACAACGGGTTACAGCCAATTGTGAATAGTGAATAGTGCTATAAAGTTTAATGTTCAAGGTTCAATGTTCAAGGTTCAAAGCAGCAAAGCTGCCAGTTCAAGGATTAAGGTTCAAGAGTTCAAGAGTTCATAGAAATTGTCGAGAAACGAGGAGCGAGGAAGGAGAAACGAGATTACCATTACTAACTGACGGGCTGAAAGCCCAACAAGCACACAGCCCAGGGCAACGCCCTGGGTTTAATGAGTGCAGGTAGTCAACGCCCTGTAAGGGCAAAAGCATTACTCTGTTCCACCTCATCAAAAGTTCAAAAGTTCATAGAACTACTCATAACCATTCGAACCATTCATAACTACTCATAACCACATTTCCCTTCTCCCGATGGGGACTGATTTGTAATAATATCCGAAAATTTGCAAATAAATCGGCTCGACTGCTTGCTTATGTTATTTTTTCTTCGTACCTTTGCACGGAATTATGGAGTTAAAATAAAAATAAAAACAACAATAATTAAAAAACAAACACATTTATGATTAAACATTTACGTATTTTTGCCACGATGCTGCTACTGGCAGTGTTTAGTGGAGTGTGGGCAGAGACGAAGACCGAGGGTTTTGAGAACGCTACAGCTGGTACAGATTACCAAGGAACTGTCTATGTTTCTGCTGAAAAGAGTCAATGTAATATCAGTTGGTCAATTTATTATGGAAATGTGTCAACTTCGAGTGTTATTACTGGCGAAAACTCTGTTGCACTTCGTTTGTACACATCGAGCAATTATGGTTATCTGAAGACAACAACACCTATTGATGGATTGTCAAATGTAACTTTCAAAGCAAAGGCTGCTACAACTAATAGCGCTAAAATTTTAGTGAATATCAGTTATTCTACAGATGGTGACAATTGGATAACTATTGAAACAGATAAGGAACTTACTTCTTCAGCTGAATCTTATAGTGTAAATATCCCATCTGGTGGTAAGTTTTTCCAGATTGCAATTTCAAGCAATTCTACAAAACCTTCAAAAAAGAATGCACAGTTGACAATTGATGATGTTGAATTTACTTATTCTGCTTCTGATAAGACTATGACTACAACTGCATTTGCTGATGGAACTGAAGATGCATACAATGTATATCAAGACGCAACATTTACAAGCCCGACGGCTACTGTTTCATGCGAAGATGAGGCTTTTAGTGGTAGTGTCACGTATAGCAGTTCAAACGAAGACGTAGCTACGGTCAATGCTTCAACAGGTACTGTAACACTCGTTGCTGCTGGAACAACAACCATCAAGGCCACTTACGCTGGTAACGAAACTTATGCATCAAGTTCAGATAGTTACATTCTTAATGTATATGGTGTTTATGCAAGTCTTGAGGCTCTTCAGACTGCAACAAATACTTCTGCTGTTCCTATGAAGTTAACTCTCACCAATGCTCAAGTTACTGCAATTACTTCAAACGGTAATAATGCATATATTTATGAAAATGGATTTGGTGCATTGATTTATGGTGCCACATTGAACGATATTCTTACAGTTGGGGAGACACTATCAGGAACATTGGAGGCAAATGTGCAACTTTATAATGGTATGACCGAGATAACTGGGTTTAGTAAAAATGAACTAACAACAGGTACTGCAGATTTGACACCCACTGTGATAACTGATTTGGCCCAAATTACTAAGGCAAATCAGAGTGGTTTGTTCACAATTAAAAATGTTACATATGACGGCTCTGTACTTTCTGATGCTAATGGCAATTCTATTACTCCATATGCTACTTTTGGTGTAGCGACTAGTAATTTTACAAGTGGAGGAGAATATCATGTAACAGGTATTATCGTTTTGTATAATGACATTATTGAGATTGCACCACGTACTGCAGATGATATAGTTCTGATTGGAAGACAGGAGGCAACCTTAACAGCTACTTATGAGACTTCTCTTGATATTAATGCGACGGATGTGTATAATGTAGCTTATGATGGTGATGGTGAGTTATCAGTGTCTTCATCAGATGAAAGTGTTGCAACTGCGACAATTAATAATGGAGAAGTTACGGTCACAGCTGTAGCCTTAGGTACAACAACAATTACTATTTCCGCTACTCAGACAGATAATTATCTTGCAGTAAATAAATCATATGAATTAACGGTCACTGATCCAAATGCATTTGAAGCAACATTTGTATTTAATACAGAAACTGGTCTTAATGCTCTTGGTATAGGCATTCCAAGCGTTGCAAGTTCAGGTACAAATTTGATTAGTGATAATAATCCGACAGGTACATATTCGACTGGAGATGTAACTTTAATTGTTACAGATGGAGGTACGCCGACTCGTATATGGAAAGGTAGTGATGGTACTTCTCTTGATTTAAGAGTATACAAAACTAATGGAAGTTTGTCATTTTCTGTTCCAGAAGGGTATATCATTAAGACCATAACAATGACAGGTAAAAATATATTTGATGAATGGACCGGTTCTGCAACGAAAGTAGTGTTTAAAGCAACTTCTAATAAGAATATAGAAACTGTTTCTGTGTCATATGTAGAGGATCCTAATTATAATACACTCTCTCTTGTTGCTACTGATGGAACTAATTACTACGCAACATTTAGCAGTAGCGCAGTGACATTCTTCCCATATAGTGATGAAGAAATTGAATTTTCTACCGATGTAGAAAAAGTAAGTGTAGAAGACAATGAATTAGTAGTTGATGTTTTGGGAACAGAAAATGCAACAATCAACGGAAATGAAATAATCGGTACGTTTGTTCCTGCAAACACGGGTGTTCTCTTAAAAGTTGGCTTTGACAAGGAAGAAAAGACCATTCCATATTATACAGTAACAGGCAAGGATGTTGATGCACTTAGTGAAAACATGCTTAAACCTGCATCTGAAGAAATGAGTGGTGATTATAGATTCTACAAGCTCGCTTACAACAACTTTACAGCAAAGACTGGTCTTGGCTTCTATTGGGGCGCAGCTAATGGTGACGCGTTCTCTGTAAAGGCTGGTACCGCTTATCTGGCTGTTCCTTCAAGTAGTTCTACAGCAAAGGGCTTTACATTGGATGGTGAGTCGACTGGCATCAGCAGCATTTCAACAACAGTTGATGAGAACGCTCCTATCTACAACCTCTCTGGTCAGCGTGTTAACAAGAACTATAGAGGTGTTGTAATCCAAAATGGTAAGAAGTATTTCGTAAAGTAAAATAGGCAAACGTATAAAATATTCGGAATTATGAAGAAAGCATATATTGAACCGACATTAATTGTTAAGAATTGTCTTGCTCAGGCAACTATTCTTGCTGATAGTATTGGTGTAAGCGATGGAAATAATGTAGGTGATTTTACACCAGAAAATGATGATACTGAGAACCAGTTCTCTAAAGATAACAATATGTCTACCGGCAGTAATGTTTGGGAAGACTAATCGATAGTTGAGAGTTGAAAGTTTAGAGTTGATAGTTATGATTACTATTAGTTAGGGGTCGTAACTGTTCAACAAGACTCTCAGCGAAATATAATGAAAGCGCTGCTGCGGATTGTCCGTAGCGGCGCTTTGTGTTGTACAGAGATGATGTCTTGATGATACAAAGGTATCCTTTCGACCATACAGAGGTGTCCTTTTGACCATACAGAGGTATCCTTTCTACTATACAAAGGATACCTTTATATAGGTATAGAGGTGTCCTTTCTAGCATACAGAGGTATGCTTTGTATAGGAAGCCCCACCCCGTCCCTCCCCCGTAGGGAGGGGGTTTAGCCTACCCCCAACCCCTCCCTAAAGGGAAGGGAGTTTGGCCTGCCGGGAAAAGGGAAGCCCCACCCCAACCCTCCCCAGTAGGGAGGGAGTAGCCTGCCGGAAAAGGGGAAGTTTTGGTTATGAGTAGCTTTTCCAAAGTAACAAAGTAACAAGGTAACAAGGTAACAATGCGCTAAGGTCAGTTGAGAATAGTTCTTTGAATGGTTCTGAATGGTTCTGAATGGTTATGAGTAGTTATGAATGGTTCTGAATGGTTCTGAGCAGTTATGAATGGTTCGAATGGTAATCTCGTTCCTCCTTCCTCGCTCCTCGTTTCTCGACAATTTCTTTGAACGTTGAACTTTTGAACTTTTGGTAGGGTGGAACTGAATAATGCTTTTGCCCTTACAGGGCGTTGATTTCCTGCACTCATTAAACCCAGGGCGTTGCCCTGGGCTGTGTGCTTGTTGGGCTTTCAGCCCGTTTGTTCAGAAAGCATTTCAACTGTATCTAGACCATTTATTCTCTCGATTTAATGCTTGTTGGGCATTCTGTCTGTTTTTAGGGTGAAATACATCTGTATTATAGAGTGGTGTTGTTATTGTTATGTGATTATTAGGCAAACTAAAAATGCGGCCTGAAGGGCCAAAGCGCACCTAGCCCAGGGCAACGCCCTGGGTATTAAAAAGTTATAGCATATAGTCGCCCTGTAAGGGCAAAAGCACTATTATGAGTAGTTCAGAATGGTTCTGAATAGTTCTGAGTGGTTATGAATGGTTATGAGCAGTTATGAGTGGTTATGAGTAGTTATGAATGGTTATGAGCAGTTATGAATGGTTCGAATGGTAATCTCGTTTCTCCTTCCTCGCTCCTCGTTTCTCGACAATTTCTTTGAACTTTGAACCTTGAACCTTGAACTTTGAACCTTGAACTTTGAACCTTGAACTTTTGAACGTTGAACTGGCAGCTTTGCTGCTTTGAACCTTGAACCTTTTAGTAGCGAACAACGTGAGCGAAATGTAGCGATAGCGATATGTAGACGAAGTCGAAGTGTAGCCAAAGGCGAAGTGTTTGTTTTTAAAAATCCCCAACCAAAAATCCGCCCCTGACAAACTGTCAGAAGCGGATTTGTGGGTTGGGGTAGGAAACTCCTATCTCGTCATGTCGAAGCCGAGGCGGATGCCGTCGTAGTTCTTCGAGAGATCACCAATGGTGCTCAGGGTGCTGTTGCCACTGATGGCAGAAACGGTCTGGAGCACGGTGAGGAGCTTCTTCGACTCGAAGAGAATGCTCATGCCGCCAGTAGTTTTCTTGGCATAGGCGGGCATCGAGAAGAGCAGGGTCTTCATCGTGATGAGGCACTTGCTTTCGTCGTAGGTGTAGGTGCCGCTGATAGCCTTGCCGTCAACCTTGCCGGCGAACTGACCATCCTGTGTAAAGGTGAGTTGCGTGTTCGACGAATTGATTCCCAGAGAGTTGTAATAGGTAGCGAGTTTCTCCTTGGCAGTAGTAGCAGCCACTTCGCCGCCAGCCTTTGCCAGAAGATTCTCAGAAGTGAAGGCTACGCCGGGCTGGCGATAGCTCCAAGTGCCAATCAGATCGGCCTGTGACGGTTTGTCGGTGCCGATGACGCTCGAAAGGACATTTCCGAGGGTCTGTCCGTCGGTCATCGCTCCGAGCACAGAGCCTAAGATGTTGCCCACATTGCTGCCTGAGCCAGAAGTGCCCAGTGCGCCGCAACTGGTCAGTGCCACGCATGCGAGGACTGCCACGATGTTCTTTACTTTCTTCATTGTCTTTAAAATTTTTGTATTTGGTTTGAGATGGATAAGTCCTTACTCGTTGCGTCCAAAGAAACGGAGCAGATAGAGGAAGAGGTTGATGAAGTCGAGGTAGAGGCTCAGGGCTCCCATGAGTGCAATCTTCTGTGCTCCCTCGCCCGCATCGCCCTGCATGAGCAGCATCTGCTTGATGCGCTGTGAGTCGTAGGCGGTGAGGCCGACGAACACGATGACGCCAATGCCAGAGATGATGAGGTCCATCGTGGAGTTGTGCAAGAACAGGTTCACGATGCCTGCAATGATGAGTCCGATGACGGCCATAATCAGCAGTCGGCCCCAAGAGGTAAGGTCCTTCTTCGTGAAATAACCCCAGACGGCCATCACGCCAAACGTGCCAGCGGTGACGGCAAAGGTCTGCCCGATGACGCTCATGGAGTAGAACCCGAAAATAAAAGCCAGCGTGGCACCATTGATGACCGAATAGAGGATGAACAATAGCGTGGCCGTCGTGAGCGACAGGCGATTGATGCGTGCCGTAACGTAGAAGACCAGTGCCAGTTCAGCAATGATTAGTCCGAAGAACAATACCCTGCTGGAATATATCAATTGCACTAATGCGGGCGACGAAGCCACACCATAGGCGGTGATGGCGGTGATGGTGAGGGCCATAGCCATCCACACATATACCTTACGCATGAGTGCGGGGAACGCAGCCGACAAACTCAGGTCGCGGTCACGATTGTAGGAAGGGGACGCGGAATCCCATCTTGTCATTTCTTTTTCTTCAAAATCCTTGTAATTCATTTCGTTCTAATTTGTTTGTTATTGACATTTGTGAGTCTAACTCTGCAAAGATAATTCTTTTTTATCAAAAATGCAAAAAACGTGCCAATCTTTTTTAGTTTCATTATTAATGAAAGGGACAAGGGGCAGGGGGCAAGGGGCAAGAGAAATGCTTTGGGGCTCCGTTGAGGGGTAAAGAGTAGTTATGAGTAGTTATGAGTAGTTATGAGTGGTTCGAATGGTTATGAATAGTTCTGAGTAGTTATGAATGGCTTTTCCAAAGTAACAAAGTAACGAAGTAACAAGGTAACAAGGCTCTAAGTTCAGTTGAGAATAGTTCTTTGAATGGTTATGAATAGTGGTGAATGCAATTCTCGTTTCTCCTTACTCGCTCCTCGTTTCTCGACAATTTCTTTGAACTTTGAACGTTGAACTTTGAACCTTGAACTTTGAACCTTTGAACCTTGAACCTTGAACTTTGAACTTTGAACCTTGAACCTTGAACTTTGAACTTTGAACCTTGAACCTTGAACTTTGAACCTTGAACTTTTAAACCCTTGAGCCTTTGAACTCTTGAACCTTGAACTTTGACCCCTTGAACTTTGATCCTTGAACTTTGAACCTTGAACTTTTGAACCTTTGCCCCTTGTCCTTTTGAACCTTTTTGGTTGATTTAAATCAAGTAAACCGAGAAAATGAATGTTTTTTGAAAATTTTCCTCAAAAATATTTGGTGGGTTCATGGAAAAGCAGTACTTTTGCATCCGCTTTCAGGGACACACGTCCCGGCAGGCAACAAAAGAAGCGATCTTTGAACAGATTTACATAAGACAGAAGTAGTAGTACAAGAAGCGAGCGCTGACTGTATATTATATATAATGTACGGGAAGTGCTTGGGTAGAATGATACGAACCGTTTCAGTTTCTTTTTTCCAAGATCCATTGAAATCGGACGCGTCCTTGGGTACAGACACAAACTATTTAAGTTTAAGAACTTATATTTTTACAACGGAGAGTTTGATCCTGGCTCAGGATGAACGCTAGCTACAGGCTTAACACATGCAAGTCG
>JAILFH010000055.1 GCA_024697645.1 Prevotella sp. | reverse complement strand
GATCATTCGACAATTTTGTCGTAAATATGCTTGGAGCATTGGCTGCTTATTGCTTCTTCCCTAAGAAACCAAACATCGCTTGCGAAAGAACTATAGATAACCAGCTTGCAATATTTTGAATTCGTCGAACTCACGTTAAATATAACGAAGTCCCTCTCTCTTCCCTTCTTCCTCGTTGCATTCTCGCCTATTCTCCACTTAAAAACCTATTCCTGTCTACAAGTTACTTTCTGACTTTCTGAATAACTCATGTCGTTTTACGTTATTGAAAACCTATTCCTGTCTACAAGTTACTTTCTGACTTTCTGAATAACTCATGTCGTTTTATCGTTATTGACGACCTCTTCATAAGAAGCAGAAACTCGCAATCATCAGAAAATCCCACAACTCTTGGAGGAGTAGTGGGATTCTTTGTGAGAGATATTGTTAAACCAAGTTCTTCTTAATCGTGAGGTCAATGTCAGATGTATTATTCCTCAAGAATTGAGAATTCTGCACCAGTTGCAAAGTCCTGCCCGTCCTGTGATGAGAGGGCGGTGAATCGGAGGAATCTTGCCTTAACGGGAGCAGAGAAGAGAACCCGCTTCAGTTTCTGGTCGTTCTCGAACTGACCTTCACAAACGGCATCGCCCCAAGTCTTGCCATCTGTGGAGACTTGAATGCGATATTGACGAATGTTACCGTTTCGGGAGTCCTGACGGGGCAAGTAGGTGAAACCCTTCAGCGTCTTAACCGTACCACAGTCGAAATCGACCCAGTGAGGATAGTTGGCTACGGTTACGCTCCACATCGTGTGCCAGAAGGTATTGGGATTGCCGTCGACGAGATGCTCAGCATCGCCTTCGCCACTCTCAACACTCGACGCAAACGAAACGGTGACAGGCACGCGTTCAATCTTCTGAAACTCCTGCGAGAACTCAACGGGAGTGACTTTGTCCTTAGAATTGCTCTTCTGTGGAGCCACATAGGCAACAACGGTGCCACCTTCGCGCATGGGGAATGAACCCGTGTATTGCTTAGCCTTTACAGCCTTAAGTTGTCGGGCTGTAGCATTTGCAGGAATCACCTTGTACCAGATGTCCTGATAAACGCCCCGTTCCTTCTTTGCCGACGAGATGCTCACGTTGCCTTCAGCATCGCGGACAATCTGCAGGGGTACTGTGCCATTAAAAGCAATAGATTTGCTTCCCTTCACGGCATTAGCGGGACAAATCATAAAACCGAAGAGTTGCGGACCTGCCTTCACACGGTCATTCTCGAGAGGACCTCCCTGACCACAACTGTTGCCACCAAGACCCGTAATGGCCATATCGAGGTGGAGCCAGTTGCCAGAAGTTTTAGGCAACTCGTGTGGATGATTTGCCATAGCGAGTTCTTGAGCCGTCCAAGGGAGCACGCTAACCGACATCGGATTGCGTCCGATGAAGAGGACTCCTTCGCCGCCAGCAGCAGTCAATGTGCACCAACGAGTGTCCTGATGGTTTGCCATATCTTGAGGCTTCGGGAAGTTCTCAAATTCTGCTGCAACCTTGTTCTCATAGATGCCGATATGCTGGGCAGTCTTGCGGTCGGGATAGTTGTCGATAGGTCCACGTCCATAGTAGCAGAAGTTGTCCATCGACGATGGCGTCTTCATCACATAGCCCAGACGCGGAAGTACGAGTTGTGGATTGTTGGAATTGATGGCAGCCTCCACCTGAATGAATCCATTTGGATAGACAGTGTAGGCGAGGTTCTGCGTGAACTTGAAGTCGTCAGCACCGAAAGGTTTGTCGGTCTGTTCAGTGAGTCGTTTCCAGTTGCGGTCTGCTCCTTCGAGACGAGCACCACAGGGAGCCTGACTCTCAATAGTGAAGACAACCGATACTGACCCATCAGCGTTCTTCACCATCTGCTGGCTTGTAGCCTTATGCTTCAGGTTATGGAGTCCGTTAGCGTACCAGTTCTGATAGATCCAGTTGTCGTTGTTCACCCATGCGCGGAACGCATCGAGTCGTGGACCGCAGCCATCCTCAAACACTTTCCTTCCGCCATAAGTAAGACTGCAGATGGAACCATCTGAGGGGTCGAACTGAACACGGAATCCATTGCCCTTCAATACGTTATCGGCTTCCACTTCAACAGTTCCTTCAGTATTGAGCGCGACAGGATTCGTTGCAGCCCTCACGATGAGTTGCTCGTCGGCCTGAACGTAGCCAGCCTTTGCCCAAGGTTTGCCGCTACGGAGGCGGAATTCGATGTTGACGAAATATTCGCGGTCGCCGTTGAATTCTTCAGGTTTCAGGTCGGGGATTATGACAGTCTTGTGGGTGCGTGGAGCCACTTTTCCCACATCGAGGCGACCTTCCTTCACCATTTTGCCATCTTCTATCAGACGGTAGTAGCAGTCGTAGTCGGAGAGGTCGTCAGTGTAGTAGTTCTTATTGAAGATGTCAACACTTGCAGAGCATACATCATCCCACGTGATGCCGATGTTCTGATAGACCTTCTTCACCTCGTAGTACTGCGGTTTAGGCTCAAGGTCGCCGAAGATGATGCCGTTCATGACAAACTGGCCATCATTGGGCGTGTCGCCGAAGTCGCCGCCATAAGCCAGATAGCGATGGCCGTCAGAAGTGTAGTTGTACATGCTCTGGTCAATCCAGTCCCAGATGGCACCACCACAGAAGAAATTGGTCGATTCGATGGCATCCCAATAGTCCTGCAGATTGCCTACGGCATTACCCATAGAATGGGCATACTCGGAGATGTGGAATGGATACTTAATGCCCATTTTTCCCTGAACGGCCTGACGAACCCAGTTGACAGATGGATACTGATTGCTGCCCATATCGACGATGTCGTTGTTGCGCTCGTATTGCACGGGGCGCGTCTTGTCAAACGCCTTCAGTGCCTTGTAACTTGCAATGAAGTTATCGCCAGGTCCAGCCTCGTTGCCCAGACTCCAGATGACGATGCAGGGGTCGTTGATGCGGGCATGGGCGAGTTCCATCATACGTGCGATGTGGGCAGGACGCCACTCAATCGGGTGGGAGAGCGAGGCCTCGCCGTAGTAGTACTCGTGGCTCTCGAGATTGGCTTCTGCCTCAAGGTAGATGCCGTATTTGTTGCAGAGATAGTAGAAGTAGGGATCGTTGGAATAATGGCTGGTGCGCACGTGGTTGATGTTGGCGCGTTTCATCATCATCACCTCTTCTTCCATCTGCTCGCGCGTGATGGCGTGACCTACACCAGGATTAGTCTCGTGGCGGTTGACACCCTTCAGTTTGAGAGGCTTGCCGTTCACGTAGAAATAGCGGCCAGCAAGTCCGAATTCGTCCTGACTGGCGGTAGTTTCACGGATTTCGACCGTACGGAAACCTATCTGCGTGGAGACAGCCTCGAGCGTGCGTCCCTTCTTGTCCTTCAATTCGGCCACAAGCACATAGATATTTGGTTGCTCAGCAGTCCAGGGTTTCAGTTTCAACTGACTCGTGGCAGTGGGCATCTGCTCCTCAGTGAATGAAGTTATGAGGCGGTTGTTGTCGCTGAAGAGTTCATTCTCATAGAGTTTGTATTCGAGCGAGTATTTCGACTGTCTGCCTGTGAGATTCTCGACCCAAGTGTTGATATTGAGTCGCGTCTGTTCGTTGTTGCAGTGAGCATAGACCTGAAGGTCGCCGATATGGATTTTCGGAGTGGCATAGACGCTGACGGAGCGGAAGATGCCCGGCAGTCGGAACATGTCCTGAGCCTCGAGGAATGAACCGTCGCTACTGCGATAAACCTCAACGCAGATGGTGTTCTCGCCGATTTTGGCGTAGCGGCTGATGTCGAAACGGGCTGCGTCACGGGAATTCTTGGAGAAGCCCACGTAATGACCATTGATCCAGAGGTAGAAGAATGAGTCAACTCCATCAAACTCGACAAACAGTTCCTGATTCTTCCACGTCTTGGGAATCGTGAATGTGCGGCGATAGGAGCCCACTTCGTTGCGATACTCATAGGTTGTCCAGTTTGTCGGCGGGGTGCGCATCACGCCTTCGCGCCAGTCGTCCTTGCGTACCTGATGATAGAAAATGACGGGCTGATTGACGTAGATGGGCGTGCCGTATTTCTGCGAACCGTCCTTCTGCAGACCTACAATATTCCAGCAGGAGGGAACTTTGATGTCGTCCCACGACGAGCAGTCGTAGTCGGGCAGATAGAAGTCGGCAGGACGGGCGTCGGGCGTCTTGGCAAAGTGGAACTTCCACGTGCCATCGAGTGACTGTCTGCGCGAACTGTATTCAGGCAGTACATGGCGTGCTTCTTCGGCAGAGGCGAAAGAAGTGAAGCAGGCACGAGGCTGAAGTTTGTTGAATCCCAGTCGGCCTGGTGATTGCCATTCGGTGCCATCAGGAGCCGTAGCCGTTCCGTACTCGAAGCCTTCGAGGACTTCGTTGTCTTGTGCAAAAGCCGCGGCAACTCCTATGGTTGCCCACATCAACAATGAAAACAATGTTTTTTTCATGTCTGTATTGGTTTTATTTCTATTTTTATATATTCAAAGGGTAATTCGATATATTCTTAGGGTATGAAAGGATATTCTGTGCAAAGTTACAAAAAAGTTTTCGGTTACGCCTTTCGCCTTTCATCTTTTTTCCGTACCTTTGCAAAAAATATTCAAAACGACAATGAAGCGATTCCTATTTTGCCTTTTAGGCATAGCAACTTGTCTGGTCATTTCGGCCGCAGACAAGCCGACCATCAAAAGAGTTCAGCAACTGAACCGACAGGCTGTAGAGGTGATTGACAACGAAGGACATGTGACCCTGCTCGACTTCTACGGACCAAAGATATTCCGCATGTTCCGCGATGATCAGGGAGGCATTCTCCGCAATCCTGAGGCAACGCCCCCAGCCGAGATTCTGGTGCGTGATGCTCGCCAGGATGTTAAGGTCAGCGTGGAAGAGGCCGACGGGAGATACGTCGTGAATTCACAATATGAAGACGACAATCAGGAGGGCATCCTGGTGGCTATCGACAAGACTACGGGTTGCATCTCGATAGAGAATGGGCAGACTATAGTCACTCAGACTGCACCCATTGAATTCCGTCAAGGTGGTTACGAGTTACGCTTGTCGCTGGCGCCAGAGGAATATTACTTCGGCGGTGGTGTGCAGAATGGGCGTTTCTCGCATCGTGGCAAGCGAATCGATATCGTGAATACCAATTCATGGACAGATGGCGGCGTTTGTTCTCCAGCACCATTCTACTGGTCGACGGAGGGTTATGGCGTGCTCTGTCATACGTTCAAGCCTGGCTACTATGATTTCTCGGGTAAAGAGGTATTGATTCATCATGACGCCGACTATCTGGATGTATTCTTTATGGTAGGTGAGAATGCCGTTGATTTGCTTAATGGTTACTACCAATTGACGGGTCATCCCGTGTTGCTACCGAAGTTTGCCTTCTATGAAGGACATCTGAATGCCTACAACCGCGACTACTGGAAAGAAACCGATGATCCACAGCGAGGTGTTCCCTTCGAGGACGGGCGGCGCTATGTAGAGAGTCAGACCGATAATGGTGGTGTTCGCGAGTCGTTGAATGGCGATGTAGGCGACTATCAGTTCTCAGGCCGTGCGGTGATCGACCGCTATGAGGCTCATGATATGCCGTTAGGCTGGGTACTTCCCAACGATGGCTACGGTGCTGGCTATGGACAGACTGAGACCCTTGATGGCAACATTCAGAATCTGAAGTCGTTTGGCGACTATGCCCGTTCGAAAGGCGTTGAGATTGGTCTATGGACACAGTCGAACCTGCACCCGATTGATTCGATTCCTGCTCTTTTGCAGCGCGATATCGTGAAGGAAGTGAGGGATGCAGGTGTAAGAGTTCTAAAGACTGATGTCGCTTGGGTCGGTGCCGGCTATTCTTTTGGTTTGAATGGTATTGCCGACGTTGCAGAGATTATGCCCTATTACGGCAATCAGGCACGTCCGTTCATTATTTCGCTTGACGGCTGGGCTGGCACTCAGCGTTATGCGGGTATCTGGACAGGCGACCAGACGGGTGGAGAATGGGAGTATATCCGTTTCCATATCCCAACCTATATTGGTGCGGGACTTGCTGGAATGCCTAATGTCACCAGCGATATGGACGGAATCTTCGGTGGAAGAAATATGGATGTGAACGTTCGTGACTTCCAGTGGAAGACGTTCACCCCGATGCAGTTGAACATGGATGGTTGGGGTTCTAATGAGAAATATCCGCAGGCATTGGGCGAACCTGCCACAAGCATCAATCGCTCTTATCTGAAATGGAAGTCGGCGTTGCTGCCCTATACCTACACCTATGCCCATGAGGCTATTGATGGGAAACCGCTTATCCGCGCAATGTTCTTGGAAGAATGTGATGGGGAGAAGGCGGGTCCAGAACTCCGCAAGTTCCTTTTGGGGACAAGAACCCAATATCAATATATGTACGGACCGAGTTTCCTCATTGCACCTATCTATGAGGAAGGCGCGAAGAGAGATAATATTTATCTCCCCAGCGGAATTTGGTACGATTATTTCACGGGTGATGCCTACGAGGGAGGTTGCATCCTGAATTCGTTTGATACTCCGCTTTGGAAATTGCCCGTATTCGTGAAGGAAGGGGCTATTATCCCGATGAACAATCCGAACAACAATCCTTCGGAAATTGACGAGACGAGCCGTACGTTTGAGATTTATCCGTCGGAAGAACTGACGAGTATTGACGTCTATGACGATGACGGCGTGACCGATGCCTATAGGAAAGGCGAAAGTTCGACCACTCGTGTTACTCAGCAGTTGCAGAAGGGTAGGGAAGTGGTGACGGTCTATCCAATGGAGAATGCAAACGCATTGCTGATGGAGGCACGGAAGAAGACTCGCTTCATTGTGAATTTGGCCAGTGAGCCCAAGAAGGTCGTTGTGAAGGCTGATGGTAAGCGCATTCAGGCCACGACGAAGTATGAGGCGGCTCCGGAATTGAATCAATTTGCTACGCCCGGATCAGAGATGGAAAAACTGAGCGTGAAGAAGAATCCACAGTTGGTGGTGGATGTTCCTGCTGTTTCATTATATAACAAGGTGGAACTGATAGTTGAGGGCGTTGAGTCGCTTTCATCACGAACGAACGGCGCTGCGAATGAGCATGTAATCCTTCAGACTCCATCGGTAAATACAGAGACTTCAGAAGCGACGGCTTATACGCTTACACCAATTTGGCTACAAGTTGACGGTGCAGA
Organism: Prevotella sp.; assembly: GCA_024697645.1. Taxonomy (GTDB): domain Bacteria; phylum Bacteroidota; class Bacteroidia; order Bacteroidales; family Bacteroidaceae; genus Prevotella. Next base: position 51,718 of record JAILFH010000055.1, on the reverse strand, counting down.
GTTCTATGAACTGATGTTTGAAGGCATGCGTTATACGAATATTCGCAATACGAAGTTCAAAATAGACCAACTTCAGCCCGAAACCGATTATGAGTTTATGTTGCGTGCTGTGGGTAAGCAGGGTGTTAGTGACTGGAAATATTTCAGCCTTCGTACTGCTGCCAATCCGCTGGAGTTTGCAATGCGAGGAATCACGGCAATTTGTTCTGTAGAAGAACAGCCGGGTAGTGGCATTGAGCATTTGTTTGATTTTGATGACAAGGGCGACCTATGGCATACGAACTGGCAAAACAGCAATGCGGTTCCCTTTACCATTGATATAGACTTGCATGCAACGACCGAAATAGACCATATTTCGTATGTTCCTCGCGATAATGCTGGCAACGGAAATATTCTTGCAGGAACCATTGAGACGAGTGTTGACGGTAAGAACTGGAATGAGGCAAAGCCCTTCAAATGGAATCGGAATAATCTGGTGAAGGAAGTCGATTTGCAGGGTGAGACTGCTCGATACATGAGACTTGTCGTTACTGAAGCAGTCGGCGGATTTGGATCGGGAACGGAACTCTTTGTCTTCCGTAAACCGGATGCAAAAGTTTTGATTCCTGGCGATATTAATCAGGATGGCCGTATCGATGACAATGATCTGACATCGTATCTGAACTATACGGGTCTAAGACAGGGCGATAGCGACTTCGACGGATATGTATCTGTGGGCGATGTGAACAGGAATGGACTTATCGATGCACAGGACATCTCGAACGTGGCTACACTTTTAGGCGATGGCGCTGGAAGATCGTCAGAACCGCTGGCTGGAAAGATTTCGGTGAAAGCCGACCGGACGCAATATAATGCGGGTAACGAAATCGTGATTACGGTGACGGGTCAGGACCTTCAGAGCGTGAATGCGATGAGTTTCGTGTTGCCTTATAATCAGCAGCAGATGCAGTTCGTGGGTATTGAGCCAGTGGCTGTGAGCACGATGCAGAATATGACCAATGACAGATTACACACAAATGGCGACCGGGTGCTCTATCCAACATTCGTCAACGTGGGACGCCAGCCGCTCATTAATGGTTCACAGACCCTCTTCCGCCTACGTTTCAAGGCACTCAGTCGTGTCGTGTTGAAACAAATGAAGTGTTCGGGAATGCTGGTTGATCGCCAACTCAATGTTGTTGAATTCTAAGAAGGTTGGTTAGGCAATATCTGTTATGTGGCTAATACTGGCTTTTCTCTCTGCAGCATTGTTAGGCTGCTACGACGCATTTAAGAAACAAGCATTAAGGAACAACGCTGTAGTATCGGTGTTGTTTCTTAACACATTGTTCTCGTCGCTCATCTTTCTTCCGTTCATCCTGCTTTCGAGTTCGGGAACGAGGCTCGAAGGAACACCATTCCTCGTTGGTTCGGGAGGATGGGAGGAACATAAGTACATTCTTCTGAAGAGCGTTATTGTGCTCTCGTCTTGGATTTTCGGCTATTTCGGCATGAAGAATCTGCCGTTGACGATTGTTGGTCCCATCAATGCCACAAGACCGGTGATGGTGCTTGTTGGTGCAATGTTGGTATTTGCTGAGCGACTGAACGTTTATCAGTGGATTGGTGTTTTATTGGCGGTGTTTTCATTCTTTATGCTTAGTCGTAGCGGCAAAAAGGAAGGCATTGATTTCAAGCATAACAAGTGGATTTTCTGCGTAGTGCTTGCTGCATTGCTTGGAGCCGTGAGTGGACTTTACGATAAGTATCTCATGGCTTCGCCTGAGGACGGAGGCGTTGGACTCGACCGCATGTTGGTGCAGAGTTGGTACAACATCTATCAGTGTGCAATGATGGGCATAGTGCTGCTTGTTCTGAGATATACGAAGAATGAGACGCGTAGGCTGCAATGGCAGTGGAGTATTGTATTTGTGAGTATCTTCTTATGTGCAGCCGACTTTCTTTATTTCTATTCGCTCAGTCTGCCTGGTGCGATGATTAGCATTGTAAGTATGGTGAGAAGAGGTTCTGTTGTGGTGAGTTTTGCCTTTGGCGCATGGATTTTCCACGAGAAGAACCTGAAGAGCAAATCGCTCGACCTTGCACTGGTGTTGTTGGGTCTATTTTTCCTCTATCTGGGCAGTCGATGAGTCAATACCCCTGATTACCAGTTCGAAATTGCTGAGGTAAAACTGATGCGAACCCGAAGGCTGTGTTCGATATTTATGCAGAATTCCCTACAGTAGGTAGTTGTAAATACTGCTGAAATGAAAAAAAGATGTGAAAATTTTTTGTTCTGCACTTGATTTTCACTATCTTTGCAAGCGGATAATAAGATTTTTCTATGGCAGCAAATATTTTCAAGGGGCTTGGTATCGCTCTGGTCACTCCTTTTCACGCTGATGGCACTATCGATTTCGAGGCATTAGAACGCCTCATCGAATATCAGTTAGCCAATGGTGCCGATTTCATGTGCATACTCGCAACTACAGGTGAAACACCTTGTCTGACTGCTGACGAGAAGCGAGAGATTAAGCAGTTTGTCGTGAAGCAGGTTGAAGGTCGCGTGCCTATTCTGATGGGATGTGGTGGTAATAATACGGCTGCTTTGGTTGAAGAACTTCATGAAACCGATTGGCAGGGAATTGATGGTGTGTTGAGCGTTTGTCCTTATTATAACAAACCCTCGCAGGAAGGTCTCTATCAGCACTTCCGCGCCATTAGTCAGGCTTCGCCACTGCCAGTAGTGCTATATAATGTTCCAGGTCGTACTGGCATCAATCTCCGTGCAGAGACAACAGTTCGTCTTGCCAATGATTGCGATAATATTGTTGCTATCAAGGAAGCAAGTGGTTCGCTCGAGCAGGTCGATGAGATTATCAAAATGAAGCCTGAACGTTTTGATGTGCTCAGCGGCGATGATGCGCTGACGTTCCCGATGATTGCAAGTGGTGCTGCTGGTGTAATTTCAGTGATTGGCAATGCGCTGCCTAAGGAATTTTCCCGTATGATTCGTCTGGAGTTCAGGGGAGAATATGAGCCAGCCCGAAAGATCCACCATCGTTTCACAGAACTCTATAAGTTGCTTTTCGTTGATGGAAATCCAGCAGGTGTGAAGGCATTGCTCCACGAAATGGGATTTATTGAGAACGAACTGCGACTCCCGCTTGTTCCAACCCGTGTGAGCACAGTGCAGAAAATGAGTGAGATTATGAAGGATATGAAGTTCTAAGAATGATAATTGTTTCATAGGATTAGAACAAAGTTTTTTACAGTATCAGACATAGCGGAAACTTTCGTCATTCTTTATTACGGACATTTTTGATACAAGACATAAAAAATAGACTATTCTGTCTGAGCAAAATAGTCTATTTATATGTTTATTGACTTATTAGTAGTTTTCACATTTGAGTTCGAAGTAAGCCTGGGGATGGTCGCAAACGGGGCAAACCTCAGGAGCAGCAGGACCAATCACGATGTGGCCACAGTTGCGGCACTTCCAGATGCGGTCACCATCGCGTGAGAACACGATTCCTTCCTCGATGTTCTGCAGAAGTTTGCGATAGCGCTCTTCGTGTTCCTTCTCAATCTTGGCAACACCACGGAACTTCTCTGCAATCTCTGTGAATCCTTCCTCATCGGCCTCACGAGCCATACGGTCGTACATATCAGTCCACTCATAGTTCTCACCCTCGGCTGCAGCCTTCAGGTTTTCGGGAGTCGACTTGATGGCACCACCTTCAAGGAGTTTGAACCACAATTTTGCATGTTCCTTCTCGTTAGCTGCAGTTTCCTCGAAGATAGCGGCAATCTGCTGATAGCCGTCCTTCTTGGCCTTAGATGCCCAGTAACTGTACTTGTTGCGTGCCTGACTCTCGCCGGCAAATGCCTCTAATAAATTTTTCTCGGTCTTTGAACCTTTCAATTCTTTCATAATGTTTTCTTTTTTGTTGCCCTTTATTTTAAAATGTGGAGTAGGGCGGTTTAATTATAATGTGATTACTCTCTGTCTTGTTTGATGATTGCGCTCCATCAATCGATGCTGATTTCGCCAGCCATGCTCGTTTGCATGTAGTGGGTGATGGTAGCATTATCATTGGGGAATCGAGCATGCAGATGCATGAGTTTGGTGGCGGCGGCTTCAACGGTAGAGTCGCGTCCGCTGATGACTCCTGCCTGCTGTAATTGATATCCCGTATCGTAGCGGCTCATCTCAACGGTTCCTGCTACACATTGGCTGATGTTGACGATAGTCACACCTCGCTCACTTGCACTTTGTAGAGCCCGAAGCAACCAACCTTTTTGCATAGCGTTACCACTTCCAAATGTGCGCATCACGATGCCTTTCAGTTCAGGTGCGTCAAGCATATGGCGGACAATGTTCTCCTGAATGCCCGGAAAAAGAGAGAAGACAACAATGTTTGCATCCATCTCATAGAATGTCTGCAGCGGCTTGCTGAAATCGGGTTTTAGGATGACGTGGCGATTGAAATTGAAATTGACGCCCGCATCGCATAGATGAGGATAATTGAATGAGTCAAAGGCGTTGAAACCATCGGCGTGTTGCTTAGTGGAGCGGTTACCTCTGATGAGTTTGCCGCTGAAATATATGCAAACTTCGGGTACCATTGGGAATCCATTCTCGTCGTGTGCAGCAGCCAGTTCGATGCTTGTCACCAGATTTTCCTTACCGTCTGTACGAAGTTGACCTATTGGCAGTTGTGAACCCGTTAGGATGACGGGCTTCGTCAGATTGCCAAGCATGAAGGATAGTGCTGAGGCAGTATAGGCCATCGTATCAGTACCATGTAGAATGACAAATCCTTCATACTTGTCATAGTTGTTGGCAATGATTCTCACCAGTTCAGCCCAGATAGTCGGGTTCATGTCGCTCGAGTCGATGGGGGCTTCAAACTGATAGACATCAGTGCTGGTTTCGAGATATTGCATCTCGGGCAGATTGGCCAGCAAATAGTTGAAGTCAAGCGGTTCGAGAGTTCCTGTGAGTGGATTGCGACCCATTCCGATGGTTCCGCCGGTATAGATGATAAGCACTCTTGAAGTTTTCATAGTGCAAATATACTTTAATTTTCTTTTTAATCCAAAAAAATATTTGTATATTTGCATGCAAAATGGAAAAATTATCAATCAAGACTACTTAAGAATGAAGAAATTTATGGACGAAAACTTCTTGCTGCAGTCGGAGACCGCACAGAAGTTGTATCATGAGCACGCATCGAAAATGCCAATTATCGACTACCATTGTCATCTGATACCGCAGATGGTAGCCGAGGATCATCAGTTTAAGAGTATCACAGAGTTGTGGCTTGGTGGCGACCACTACAAGTGGCGTGCTATGCGCACTAATGGCGTTGATGAACGCTATTGCACCGGTACGGACACTACTGATTGGGAGAAGTTTGAGAAGTGGGCAGAAACAGTTCCCTATACCCTTCGCAATCCGCTTTACCATTGGACCCATCTTGAACTGAAGACAGCCTTTGGCATTGAGAAGTTGTTGAGTCCAACTACAGCCCGTGAGATTTTTGACGAGTGTAATGAAAAACTGAAGCAGCCAGAATTTACGGCTCGCGGTTTGATGCGCCACTATGGTGTGGAATGTGTTTGTACGACAGACGATCCCGTTGACGACCTTCGCTATCACAAGCAGACTCGTGAGAGTGGATTTGAAATTAAGATGATTCCTGCTTGGCGTCCTGATAAGGCTATGAACATTGAGAAGCCTGAATTCCCTGACTATGTTCATCAACTGGAAAAGGTTTCTGGTGTGACAATCGTGAAGTTTGCTGATATGGTTGATGCCCTACAGCGCCGTCACGACTTCTTCCATCAGGAAGGCTGCCGCCTGAGCGATCATGGTATTGAGGAATTCTACGATGAACCCTACACCGAATCGCAAATAGAGATTATCTTCGAGAAGGCTATGAACGGACAGTCGCTTTCAAATTATGAGGTTCGCCAGTATAAGAACTACTTCCTGACGATGATGGCTGAGATGGATGCAGCCAGCGACTGGACACAGCAGTATCACTATGGCGCTATCCGCGATAACAACACGCTGATGTACAACAAGTTGGGCGCTGATACTGGTTTCGACTCTATTGGTGAATTCAATACGGCTAAGGCCATGAGCCATTTCCTTGACAATCTGAATCAAAGGGGAAAACTCACCCGTACCATATTATATACGCTGAATCCTTGTGCAAATGAGGTGATTGCCACAATGCTGGGCAACTTCCAGGATGGTTCGTGCGTAGGAAAGATTCAGTTCGGTTCTGGTTGGTGGTTCAACGATCAACTTGATGGCATGACTCGTCAGATGAATGCTCTCTCGGTTCTCGGCTTGTTGAGCCGCTTTGTAGGTATGCTCACCGACTCGCGTTCGTTCCTGAGTTATCCTCGTCACGAGTACTTCCGTCGTCTGCTTTGTAATTTGCTTGGTAACGACGTAGAACAAGGTCTGCTGCCTGCCGATATGCAGTTGCTGGGTCAGATGGTAGAGGATATCTCCTACAATAATGCCCGTCGCTATTTCAAATTCTATTAAATGAATCTGTTGGAATTATGAAATTATTCATGATTCTATTGCGATAAAAGAAGGTAAAAAAGTAAAAAAACGACATTTGTCTTTACTTTTTTACCTTTTTGCTTTTCTACGTATGATTTTTTTTGTAATTTTGCAGGCAAATTCATTGAAAATAATATTTAAACCAATATGAAAAAACTTCTTATCCCGTTTGCTATTCTGGCCATGACGCTATTCATGGGCAGTTGTACAGGTAGCAAGGAAGTGGCTTACTTCCAGAACATCGACTCACTGAGTCTTGCAGCATCGAAGGGTCTTTTTGACGCTCGCATCATGCCGAAGGACCTGCTGACAATTACTGTCGGTGGCGTTTCTGACCCCAAAGCAGTCAGCCATTTCAACCTCTCGGTGTCGAACACATTGAATCCTACAGGTAACCTTTCTACAGGTGCTGGTAACTTGCAGACCTATCTGGTCGACAATGATGGTTACATTAATTTCCCACGTATTGGTCGCGTGCGTGTAGCAGGCCTGACTAAGGGCGAGTGCGAAAAGATGATTCATGACAAAGTAATGGTCGACTTGCAGCAGACGGAGGATCCTATTGTGACAGTTCGTATGGCCAGTTATCGTGTGACGGTGACGGGTGAAGTGACGCGTCCGGCAGTGATTCCTGTATCGACGGAGAAGATGAGTATCATTGAGGCTATTGCTCAGGCTGGTGACCTTACTATTTACGGTAAGCGCGACAATGTGCTGCTGATTCGTGAGGATGCTACAGGCCAGAAGCGTGCAGTTCGCCTGAATCTAAATGATGGTAACATTTTCAGTTCGCCTTATTACTACGTGCAGCAGAATGATATTATCTACGTGGAGCCTAACCGTGTGAAGGCTAAGAACTCCGCCATCGGACAGAGCACGACGATATGGTTCTCGTTTATCGGAATCGTAACTTCGGTAGCGTCGCTGCTGGTGAATATCTTGAGAAACTAATTAAAACATACCGAAGAATGAACAGGGCACGCCTTGTTCATTCTTCGTTTTTATAGACATTTAAACAAAAAATCACGGGATAACCAAATTCCAAAATGGAACAACTCAAACACGAATGTGGCGTTGCCATGATACGCCTCCTCAAGCCGCTTGAATACTATGAACAAAAGTACGGCACATGGAAGTATGGCCTTAATAAACTCTATCTGATGATGGAGAAAGAGCACAATCGCGGTCAGGAGGGCGCGGGTATTGCGAGTGTGAAACTCGATACGGAGCCCGGACATGAATATATGTTCCGCGAGCGTGCTGAAGGAAAAGACGCCATTGACAAGATTTTTGCTACCGACGTTAACAAGTTCCGTGGTGAGTTGTACATGGGACACTTGCGATATTCTACGACGGGAAAGAGCGGTATGTCTTACGTTCACCCGTTCCTGCGTCGCAACAACTGGAAGGCAAAGAATCTGTGTCTTTGTGGAAATTTCAACATGACGAATATCGACGAGATATTCCAAAAGATTGTTCGGCAGGGTCAATGTCCTCGTATATATAGTGATTCCTATATCATGCTCGAACTCATGGGCCATAGACTTGACCGTGAGGTAGAACGTAATTTCACTGCTGCTCAGGCGATGGAACTGGAGAATACTGATATCACTCAGTATATTGAGGAACACGTGAAGATGAGCAATGTGCTCAAGACGACAATGGCTGATTTTGATGGCGGCTATGTTGTTTGTGGTATGACAGGTTCTGGCGAGATGTTCTCAATGCGTGACCCATGGGGTATTCGTCCTGCATTCTACTATATGAATGACGAGGTCGTTGTACTTGCCAGTGAGCGCCCTGTGTTGCAAACGTGCTTTGATCTGGAGTGTGATGAGATTAAGGAACTGGAACCCGGTACAGCACTTCTCATTAAACGCAATGGTAAATGTTACATTGAGCGAATTCTCCCGCAGAAGGGTGATTCCAAATGTTCATTTGAGCGTATCTATTTCAGTCGTGGAAACGACCGCGACATCTATAAGGAGCGCAAGCAATTGGGTGAGCAGTTGACACCTGCTGTACTCGATGCGATAGATCATGATACAGAACACACAGTGTTCTCATTCATACCGAACACCGCTGAAGTGGCATTCTATGGAATGCTTGATGGCTTTAAGCATTATGTGAACGAAAAGAAAATAGATAAGATTCAGTCTATTCTTGGAACCAATCCTTCACGAGAGGAACTTGCTAAGATTCTCAACGAATATGTTCGTGCGGAGAAGGTTGCCTGGAAGGATATTAAACTGCGCACGTTCATCACAGAAGACAATTCTCGTAATGATTTGGCTTCGCATGTCTACGACATCACTTATGAAAGTTTAGAATCGGGAGTTGACAACCTTGTGGTGATTGACGATAGTATTGTGCGTGGAACTACATTGAAGGAAAGCATTTTCCGTATCCTTGACCGTATGCAACCGAAGAAGATTGTAATGGTGAGCAGTGCTCCTCAGATTCGCTATCCTGACTATTATGGCATTGATATGGCGCGTCTGGAAGAGTTCTGTGCTTTCCGTGCAGCCATTGAGTTGTTGAAAGAACGTGGTCTTCACGATATTATTGATTCTACTTATCGCTTGTGCAATGAGGAACTGAAGAAGCCCAAGGCAGAGATGGAGAATCACGTTCGCCGCATCTATGATCCTTTCACAGTTGAGGAAATCAACGAGAAGATAGTAGAGATGTTGCGTCCTGATACTGTAACAACGCCCATCGAACTTGTCTTCCAGAGCATAGAAGGACTTCATAATGCCATTCCTGAACATCGTGGCGACTGGTATTTCACAGGACATTATCCCACACCTGGAGGCACCAAACTCTGTCTGCAGGCTTTTGTCAATTACATTAAGAACTATTATCAGTTCGAACAGAAGTTCTAAGGATTCTTTCTGAGTGGAGTTTCTATTCCTATGGGAACATTCTCCATGATAAGATGTACCGCAATGCGTTTATACATATAAATAATATAGCAGTTGACCAATCAACTGCTATATTTTTTGTAGATTATATGTAGATATAATTTCTATCTCTTCAGTTCCGCTTTCAAGTATTTTGGCGTATAGCCCTTCTTTGAGCGGGCAACCTCTTCAGGAGTTCCTGTAGTGAGAATCTGTCCACCTCGCACACCGCCATCAGGACCAATATCGATGATGTGGTCGGCAAGTTTGATGACATCGAGGTTGTGTTCAATGATAACAACCGTATTGCCTCGGTCAACGAGTTGTTGAAGCACTTGCATCAAGATGCGAATGTCCTCGAAATGAAGTCCAGTCGTGGGTTCATCAAGAATGTAAAGTGTGCGACCCGTATCTCGCTTCGATAGTTCCGTTGCAAGTTTTACGCGTTGGCTTTCACCACCAGAAAGCGTAGTTGAAGGCTGTCCGAGTTTGATATAGCCAAGTCCCACATCTTGTAGTGTCTTGATTTTCTGCAGAATATTCGGAACGTTCTCAAAGAACTCTACGGCTTGGTTTACGGTCATGTTCAATACGTCGGCAATTGATTTTCCCTTATATCTCACCTCGAGAGTCTCTCTGTTATAGCGCCGACCTTGACAGGCTTCGCAGGGAACCTGAATATCAGGTAGGAAATTCATCTCAATGTTCTTATAGCCATTACCACCGCAGACTTCACATCGTCCGCCTTTCACGTTGAATGAGAAACGGCCAGGTTTGTAGCCACGAATCTTGGCCTCAGGCAGTGAGACAAACAATGAACGAATATCAGAAAAAACACCAGTATAGGTAGATGGATTCGAACGAGGTGTGCGTCCAATAGGACTTTGGTCGACATTCACGACTTTATCAATGAATTCTATGCCTTCCACTGAGTCGTAGGGCATCGGTTTCTTCAATGACCTATAGAAATGCTGGGATAAAATGGGTTGCAGGGTTTCATTGACGAGTGTCGATTTACCAGAACCGCTCACTCCCGTGACCAAAATCAGTTTGCCCAATGGAAACTCTACATCTACATTCTTCAAGTTATTTCCCCTCGCACCACGAATGATGAGCGAATGCCCATTTCCCTCGCGCCTGTGCTTCGGCACTTCTATTTTGCGTTTGTCAAAAATATATTCAGCAGTCAGTGTCTCAGCATCTTTCATTTCTTCGGGTTTCCCTTGGAAGACTACTTTACCGCCTTTTCTTCCTGCCAATGGACCAATATCAACAATATAATCGGCTGCTAACATCATGTCCCGGTCGTGTTCAACGACAATTACTGTGTTGCCAATGTCACGAAGTGAGCCCAGAGACTCTATAAGTCGTTGGTTGTCTCGCTGATGAAGGCCGATACTTGGCTCATCGAGAATGTATAGAACATTGACAAGTTGCGATCCGATTTGTGTTGCCAATCGTATACGTTGGCTCTCACCACCAGAAAGACTTGCAGAAGGCCTGTTCAATGCTAGATAGTCAAGTCCGACATCCAATAGGAAATCTACGCGAGAGCGCAGTTCCTTGATGATTTCGGTGGCTATCTTTTGTTCTTTATTTTCCATGTGCTCTTCCACATGATCGAGCCAGGTTTTTAGGTCGCTGATGTCGAGGGCTGCCACTTCGCTGATGTTCTTGTCCCAAATCTTATACGACAGCGATTCCCTCTTCAGTCTTTGTCCCTTGCATTCAGGACACTGGCAGGTAGCCAGAAATTGGTCAGCCCATTTCTGTCCTGCTGCCGAGTCGTCGTTGTCAATTACCTGACGCAGATATTTGATGATGCCGTCGAAAGGCAGAAAATAGTCACTTGAAGTGTGCACAAGAGTTTTGTCTATACGAACATTTTCAAGCGAGCCATAGAGAATCTCATCCATAGCCTCCTGTGGAATTTCCTTCACAGGCGTCTTGATGTCAAGATCGTATTTGTGGAGTAGGGCGTCGATTTGCCAGAAAATCATCTGGTTTTTGTATTTTCCTAAAGGTACAATCGCACCTTCATAAATACTCTGCGACGGATCTGGAATCACTTTCGTGAGATCAATTTCGTTGACGTAACCCAATCCCTTACATTTAGGACATGCACCTTCAGGTGAATTGAATGAGAAAATATTTGGAGCGGGCTCGCCATAGGAAAGTCCCGTTACGGGATCCATCAGACGTTTGGAGAAATTACGCACAGCCTCAGTCTTCTTGTCGAGAATCATAATGGTGCCATTGCCCTGTTTCATGGCAGTCTCTACAGTTTTCTTCAGTCGCTGACTGTCTTTCTCCTGCACGACGAGTTTGTCGATGACAACCTCAATGTTATGATTCTTATAGCGGTCGACTTTCATACCACGGGTGATTTCGAGGATTTCTCCGTCAACACGCATATAGAGATAACCCTTACGGCGCATCGATTCGAACAGTTCACGATAGTGACCCTTTCTTTGTCTGACGAGGGGAGCAAGAATGTAAACGGCAGCGCCTTCATAATTGCTCAGAATCATCTCCAACACTTGCTCTTCAGTGTATTTCACCATCTTCTCGCCAGAGAGATAACTATAGGCAGTGGCTGCTCTTGCATAGAGCAGACGCATATAGTCATAAATCTCTGTTGTTGTGCCGACTGTTGAGCGTGGATTCTTATTAGTCGTTTTCTGTTCGATGCTGATGACAGGCGACAAGCCTGTTATCTTGTCAACATCAGGGCGTTCCATATTGCCGAGAAAGTTGCGAGCATAAGCAGAAAATGTCTCAATATAGCGTCGTTGCCCTTCGGCGAAGATGGTGTCGAAGGCCAATGATGATTTACCAGAACCCGAAAGTCCTGTAATCACAGTGAGCGAATTACGTGGTATTTCTACATCAATGTTCTTCAGGTTGTGCACACGCGCTCCCCAGACATTGATTTTTTCGTCTTCTCTTTGCATTTTTCCAGTCTTATTCAGTGCTGTTCACACCCGTGTCTTCGGTGTATCCTCGCAGCAAGTTCACATCAGTGTGAATATTGAATTTACGTCCGTCGGCTCCCTTTGCCTTTACCAGACAGTAATAGACGCCTTGTTTTACGTCTTTTCCATTGTACGTTCCATCCCATCCCTCAGCAGGGTCGGTCCATTCAAAGAGTTTCTGTCCCCATCTATTGAAGATGTAGGCATGGAACTCAATAATCGACTGGTAGTCTCTTTTTGCCCTGTAGATATCGTTGATGCCGTCGCCATTGGGCGAGAATGCATTAGGCATGTCCAGTTTGCTCTCTGAAACCGAAACGGTAAGCGGTTCGCTTTCGCTCCAATATTCATCGGTGAAACTGATAGTGTCAGTACCATTCACGAATGTCGCATAGCACATAATCTTGTTCAAGCCTGCCTTTGTAAAAGTGTATTCCGTATCTTCCTCATATCTAATGAGATACGGCGTTTCGCTCTCAACTCCGTCTAAGGTTGTGAGAAAGAATCTCCATTCGTAATAGGGGGTCCATCCGACTGTATTCTGAGCATTGGCATAGAACTTTACCGTCTTAGGTGCAGAACCCGAAAAAGTCTTTCCGGTTTCTTCTTCACCCTCATCGCTTGTCGAAACGCCATAAGGGTCAATCGTTGGACGGAGTTCGCTATCCTGAGCCATTGCTGGTGTGACGAGCCAGAGTCCAGACATCAGCATGAGCACTAGTCGGCTTTTTCTAAAAGTTATTCTCATATTTGTGATACTTTCATTTTCTTTTGCAAAGTTACAAAAAAGATTCCACTTATGTGATTTGTGGACGAAGTTTAAAGTTTTTTATCAAAAGAACAATAAAGATTCTACGTGGAAATGAATTTTTTCCTTATTCTTTGACCATAAATTAAAGGTTTTTTCGTAACTTTGTCGTCGTAAAAACGAAAATCACATCATGATGAGAAATATATTAAGAAATATGGTCCTTATCGTGGCATGTTCGCTGAGCGTTGCCACTTTCGCACAAACCACTCAGTGGCGCGATATCTATACTGCTAAGAAGAAGGATACCATTTACGGAATTGCCAAGAAATACAATCTGACGGTTGATGAACTTGTCAGCGCCAATCCAGAAATGAAAGGCGACGACTATAAACTTAAGAAAGGCGATACGGTGTTCATTCCGTTCCAGAAGACAAAGGCTGACATAGAAGCAGAGCGTCAAAAACAGCAGAAACCCGAGAAAAGCGACGTGAGGACACGAGCCATTCGTGTGGGTGTGATGTTGCCGCTTCACGATGTTGATGGCGATGGGCGTCGTATGGTGGAGTACTATCGTGGAATCCTGATGGCTTGCGACAGTCTTCGTGTGAAGGGCATCTCTACTGATGTTCATGCATGGAATGTGCCTATCGATGCTGATATTCGTCAGACGCTTATTCAGCAAGGCGCAAGCGACTGCGACATTATCTTTGGTCCGCTTTACACGAAGCAGGTGAAGCCACTGGCTGAGTTCTGTCGCACTTACGATATCAAAATGGTCATTCCTTTCTCTATTAGTGGAGACGACGTACAGAACTTCCCTCAGATTTTCCAGGTCTATCAGTCGAACGAGATGCAGACTCAGGAATCAATTAATGCTTTCATGGAACGTTTCCCCAGTCATCACGCTGTGTTTATCGATTGCAACGACTCAACCTCTCGCAAGGGTTCATTCACCATGGGGCTGCGCAAGCAACTTGAGAGCAAGGGAAGAACTTTCAACATTACAAATCTGCAGAGTCCCGACGATGCGTTCCAGAAGGCATTCAGCCGGACGCAACCCAATGTGGTGATTCTCAATACAGGCCGTTCGCCTCAACTTAATCAGACACTTGTCCGACTTGACCAATTACGTCAGCGTGACGCAAGTGTGGCAGTTTCGCTCTTTGGCTACATCGACTGGCTGATGTATACGAAGGTCTATGCCGATTATTTCCATAAGTACGACACTTATATTCCAACCAATTTCTTCTACAACGCCAACTCTCATTCTACTCAGGCTCTTGAGCAGAACTACAAGAAGTGGTTCCATCAGGACATGCAGTATGCATTGCCGAGATTTGCGATTACTGGCTACGATCAGGCTCAGTTCTTCCTGCGCGGACTCCATCAGTTTGGTGCCGAATTCCAGGGAACCAAGCAGCAGCGTGTCAGTTCGCCGATGCAGACTCCATTCTATTTTGAACGAGTAGGGCAGGGAGGAATGCAGAACGCTACGTTCATGCTGATTCATTATAAGCCCAGCAAAACCATCGAGGCCATAAGTTATTAAATGGTGACGGAGATTGTGAATACAGTTAAGAAATTGGAAGAAATGAAACTAACGAAAGAGATTGGATTAAGCCGTATGGCAGCAAGGGCAGTGGTCTTGCTATTATGCGTCTTTTCCGTTTCTGTCGCCCAGGCGCAGGTTGGTGAGCATCGCAATGATTTTGCCATAGGTGTCAATGGTGGCTATGCTCTGTCGAATATTGCTTTTGTGCCGCGCGTGTCGCAGGGTTTACACGGTGGCCTAACGGGAGGACTCTCTGCCCGCTATGTCTGTGAGAAGTATTTCACGATGATTTGCTCCGTACAGGCAGAAGTCAACTATACGCAGATGGGATGGAAGGAAGACATTCTCGACGATGAAGACCAACCCGTTATCAATGAACAGACGGGACTGCCTGAAGAATATTCACGTACGATAAATTATGTTCAGGTGCCCATCCTTGCCCATCTTGCCTGGGGACGTGAGCATCGAGGTGCTCAGTTCTTCTTCCAACTCGGTCCGCAGTTTGGCTATTGGCTGAGCGAGAGCACGAAGATGAATTTCAATTTCAATGAACGCAACAGTTACGATCGCGTCAATCCCGTAGTGGCACAGGACACGATGGCAGTTGAGCATAAGTTCGACTACGGTATTGCTGTAGGTGCAGGTGTTGAATACACTGTGCCTCGTCTGGGACATTTCCAACTAGAGGCCCGTTATTACTATGGTCTTGGCAATATCTATGGTGACACCAAGCGCGACTATTTCTCCCGTTCCAACATGAGTAGCATCATCGTCAAACTCGCATGGCTTTTCGATTTGACGCGAACGAAGAAAACCGATCCAACAAGACTATCAAAACTTAATTAATAATAATCATTTAAAACTAAAATTCTATGTTCGAAGGACAACCTAAAGGACTTTATGCGTTGGCACTGGCCAACACTGGCGAACGATTCGGCTACTACACAATGATAGCCGTCTTCGCCCTTTTCCTACGCGCCAACTTCGGCCTCGACGCCGGTTGGGCAGGTGAGATTTATGGTGACTTCCTGATGCTCGTCTACTTCCTCCCGATTCTCGGAGGTATCTTGGCCGACAAGTTTGGATTTGGCAAGATGGTCACCATTGGTATCATAATCATGTTCCTTGGCTATCTGCTGCTTTCGATTCCACTTGGCGGAAAGGCAGTGGGTTTGGTCGCTATGCTCATTGCATTGGTGCTGGTGAGTTTCGGTACTGGTCTGTTCAAGGGTAACCTCCAGGTGATGGTGGGTAACCTCTACGACGACCCGAAATATGCCGACAAGCGCGATGCAGGCTTCTCTATTTTCTATATGGCTATCAACATTGGTGCTCTCTTTGCTCCTACTGCAGCCATCATGATTTCTGAATATGCCAAGAACAAACTCGGCTATACGGCTCCTGGTGAGGCTTATCACTTTGCATTCGCTGTAGCTTGTGCATCGCTTATTCTCTCTATCGCCATCTATTATGCTTTCCGCGGAACCTTCCGCCATACTGAAGGTGGTAAGAAGACTGATGCCAAGGCTGCAAATGTTGTGGCTGAGCCCGAACTTACGAAGGAAGAGACCAAGCAGCGCATCGTTGCTCTCTGCCTTGTGTTCGCAGTGGTTATCTTCTTCTGGATGGCCTTCCATCAGAACGGTCTTTCGCTCACTTATTTCGCAGATGAGTTTACTGAGAAGACGGCTTCAGGCGCTAATACCATGCCGTTCGATGTGATTAATCTTGTGATGATTATCTTCATTGTCTATGCAGGATTCTCATTCTTCCAGAGCAAGACACAGAAGGCAAAACTTATCTCGGCTCTCGTCGTATTGGCAGCACTGGGCGTGCTCATTTATAAGTACTATCAGGCAACAGGCACCATTGATATTTCTGCTCCTATCTTCCAACAGTTCAATCCGTTCTATGTGGTAGCCCTGACTCCAGTTTCTATGGCCCTCTTCTCTTCGCTGGCCAGCAAGGGCAAAGAGCCCTCAGCACCGCGTAAGATTGCCTATGGTATGCTTGTAGCAGCCGCTGCATTCCTCGTGATGATGTTTGCCTCACAGGGACTCAACACACCTAACGAGCAGGCTGCTCTCGCCGCTTCTGGCGAAATGGGAACACTCGTTTCTCCCTACTGGCTCATCTCTACATATCTTATCCTGACCTTTGGTGAACTGTTGCTTTCGCCGATGGGTATTTCCTTCGTATCGAAGGTTGCTCCTCCGAAGTATAAGGGTCTGATGATGGGTGGTTGGTTTGGCGCAACCGCTATCGGTAACAAACTCGTCAGCGTAGGTGGATACCTTTGGGGCGACCTGCCTTTGTGGGTTGTTTGGGGCGTGTTCATCGTGCTCTGCCTGCTCTCAGCGCTCTTCATGTTTGCCATGATGAAGCGTCTGGAGAAAGTGGCTTAACCCATTTTTGTCGTTTACATAAACGTATATATAGAAGTTCATTTAACATCTTAAAATGGAAAGAAATCAAATACCGGTCTTGCTGCTTACGGGTTATCTCGGAAGTGGCAAGACCACTCTTCTGAATCGTATTCTAAACAACAATCGCGGCATTAAGTTTGCCGTCATCGTCAACGATATTGGCGAAGTGAACATTGATGCCGACCTCATCGAAAAAGGTGGTGTAGTAGGACAGAAGGAGGATAGTCTGGTAGCGTTGCAGAATGGTTGCATCTGCTGCACACTGAAGATGGACCTCGTAGAGCAACTCCGCGACATCACGCGTCAGCATCGTTTCGACTACATCGTCATTGAGGCAAGTGGCATTTGCGAACCTGCTCCCATTGCCCAGACAATTTGCTCAATGCCCTCTATGGGATTGGAGTATGTCTATGATGGTGTGCCTGTGGTCGATAGCATTGTCACTGTCGTTGATGCACTTCGCATGAAGGATGAGTTTGGCAATGGTGATTTGCTCTTGCGTCAGAATATCGAGGAGGAAGACATCGAAAATCTTGTCATTCAGCAGATTGAATTCTGCAATATCATTTTGCTCAATAAGGCTGATGAGGTTGAACCTCAGGAACTCGAGCGTATTCGACAGATTATTCGTGCCATTCAGCCAAAGGCTGAGATTATCGACACCAATTACTGTGATGTTCCTTTCGAGAAGATTCTCAACACTGGTCTCTTCGATTTTGATCGTGTCGCTACTTCGGCCGCGTGGATTAACGAAATCGAGAACCATCATGGGGATGAAGAAGATGATGATGATCACGATGAACATCATCACCACGAACATGATGACGACGACGATCATGATCATCATCACCACCATCATGACGACGACGATGACGATGATGACGACCACGAGCATCACAATCATCACGATGACGAAGAAGAACACGAACATCATCATCACCACCATCATCACCATCATCATCACCACGATGAGGGTGAGGCAGAGGAGTATGGAACCGGAACTTTTGTCTACTATCGTCGCCCCGCATTGAATCTTGGTTTGTTCGATGAGTTTGTCGCTCGTCGTTGGCCGAAGGGTGTAATTCGCGCCAAAGGTATTTGCTGGTTCCACGATGAACCTGAAATGTGCTATGTGTTTGAACAGGCAGGCAAGCAGGTGAGTCTTCGTAATGCAGGACAGTGGTATGCGACTATGCCCGAAAAGGAGTTGCGCCTATTCATGGAACAGAATCCTGGCTTGCAGCGTGATTGGGATGACCGTTATGGTGATCGTATGCAGAAACTCGTCTTCATCGGTCAGCATCTTGATCGTGAGGCTATTGCCAAGGAACTCGACAAATGTCTTGAAGAGTAACTTGCTGGTTTCCCTTTTTGAGTTGTCTGTTGATTGATCCTTTTATAGGCATTATTTATAGTCACCAAATAATTATTTTATTAAGGCTTGCTCATCGGCAGGCCCTAATTTTTTCTGTTTCTTTGTGTTTGAGAATTTGCTATAGGTTTGAGAGTGCTATAGTTTCCAACCTCAGAACTATTCTTAATTATCCTTCATCATTCTCAACATAGCGAAACAGAAGTTCGTTAAGTCTCCGTCTTTAACGAAAGTAATCCCGAAGCACCTCACGGCGTTTCGGGATTAAAGCATAAGATTATAAGTTGCTTTTTAAAGAAACTTGACTTATTAACTAGGTTTGCTTATGATACTACCTTATTGAATATATGAACTTTGCTATTTATTCTGTTCTTTGTGGAGAGAATCTGATGCATCTTAAATATGGATTATCTCACAACAAACTTCTTTCCATTCTGAATATAAATGCCCTTCGATATGTTACTTTGGTCAATTTGTCGACCCGAAAGGTCGTGGCATTGGTTGTTGGTCGACTCAGCCTTCACTACATTCTTGATGCCCGTAGTGAAGTCAGAAACACATTCCTTCACCCAACTGATGAAGTTCTCCGAAGCGCTACCCGAATCTTCTGCTTCAGTGTGACCCTGCCCCCAGATAGTCTCAAAGTCAACACTTGCTACATCGCTTCGGGCCTGCAAAGCAAGAGCGAGGTTTATCTCAGTGTTCAGAGCAGTGTCCTCCTGCTTGATGCCACTACGGATACGCCAGTAAGAAGCCACATCGCTGCTACCCTCACCACCACCTTCGTAATAGGTATCGTTGTTGATTAGGTAATAGAGTGGAGTATACATCATCAGACGTGTCTCAACGGTTTTACCCACAGCATCGACATTGCTTGAGGCAAGGTCGCTCGTGAACGAAGAATAGTAACTGCTGGCATAGGTGCTCACAAGTTCTGCCAGATACTTGTCGAAGTGACCGGCAGTGCCGGCAATACCCATCAGCGTATTTTCGGCTGAACCCAAATCGGCATACTCGTCGAATGCACCAAGATCCTTAGTCGCATTTTTATACGATGAGGCAAACGAAGACAGGGCCGACTCGTCAGTGGTAGAATACGAAGACACACTTGCGCTGTTATAGGAATTGTATCGCGAAACAGCGTCGTTGATTACCTCCATCGTGTACTCATAGTACGAACCACTCTGGTAGTAGCCGTCATCAGTAGCCGAGAGTGTCAGTGTTTCGCCCGACGAGGGATGCTTGAACCCAATTGCGTTTACGTAGGTGGCAAAATACTTCGCCAGACCTTTGCTGATGCTCTGATTAGCAGACGAGAGTGACGAACGTGTTAATCCCATGTTCCACTCATAAGCCCCATCAGCCTGGTCGAGATTCGTAATCGGACACCAGCACATAGAACCGCAGATGTTATCTTTATAGTCGGTATTTGCTCCAATGGCATTGAGATAGTCGTCGAAGAGCGAACTGTTGCCTGAAGAACCGAAGATGGCACTCTGTGCCCCGCCACCACTATGTCCAAACGAGAAAATCAGGTCAGTGTTTCCAGGTACCTTATCCTGGGCTGCCAGATAGCGATAGTAGCGCACTGCAGCCTTCAGGTCGGTCACGCCCAAAGGAGCACCATGCGTACGTCCGCGACATCCTGGCCACAGGTAGATGAATCCCTCATCAGTATAGGTAGCCGCCGTGCTTGACGTGCCCGATGGAGCCGACTGAGCCGAATAGCCGCTTGTGTTCACAGGCACCACGATTGGAGCCGTCGATGCAGTATAGCCATTGCACGTCCCCGAACTGTTGATGCTGTAGGAGCCGTCGGAGTTCTTTGTAAGATAAGCCGAGGGAACATAGATTCCCATCTGCTCGTAGGTCTCGTCAGCAGGGCTTGCACAATAGAACAGGCCTACAATGTAATAATAGTCCGAACCACTCTGCCACAGACTGCTGATGTCGGTGCCATAATCATAAGTGGTTGATGCACCGCCACTGTCGCTGTCACCGCCACCAGGGCCATCGCCGCCTCCACCGTCGGGTTGTGCTTTCAAATTCATACTCAGCGCCACAAACGCTGCCATTAGGAGTAAATACTTCTTCATAATTATACCGTGTTTAGTGAATAAATATTTATTTAGTTGCAAAGATATACAATTTGACAGATAAAAAACGTGATAATTGTACTGCATTATTTGACAAATGGTCGAATGTAGATTCTGTGTTATAATAATTTTCACTTATTACTTTTATATTTTCCTCAATTATTTTTATCTTTGCATTAAAAAGCGCGATAAATGGATAATATAGAGATTTGGAATGACGAAATAAACCTTCGTGCCCGACACGATCAACTAGAGCAAGACATTGTTGTTCTGGAAGACGTACATGATGTTCCCATCATGAATACCGAGTACCACACACACTACTATTACATCGGCATGTGCAAGAGTGGGCGAACAAAGGGGCAATACGACTATCAGGACACCGACTTCAAGGCAGGTGACATCTGCTGGATTATGCCTGACCACGTGATTTCCCACAATTATGTCAGCGACGACTACAGTGTACTCTCCGTCTATATTAGCAAAAAACTTTTTCAATCTTTCCAAGAACGTGGAGCCCTGGGTAAACTTCATTATCCCATACGAATTATTATCCTGAGCCTATCCCCTGAGCAATTCCAGATTATGGCCAATGGCTTCAGGATGATGGGTCAATTGGCAACACTAAACCATCCTAAGCGTGAAGAGTTGCTTACCGATTTGTGTCGTGTTCTCTCCACCTTAGGCGATAATTTCATCTCTCAACAATATCATGATTTACCTCAGCATCAGTCTCCTAAAGAAGAACTCTTTGAACAGTTTTATGAATTGCTCGTCAAGCACTATAGGGAGTCGCACAAGGTGACGTTCTATGCTCGTAAACTCTGCCTTACTCCCAAATATTTCGCAACGCGCATCAAGAAAACCACAGGTATTGCTGCCTCTGAGTGGATTGACCGCTATGTCCTTGTTGAGGCCAAGTGGCTTTTACGAACTGATAAGAGCATTCAGCAAATAGCCTATTACCTTGGCTTTAGCGAGCAGTCATCCTTTAGCCGCTTCTTTAAAAGTTATGCTCACATCACACCTACTGAATATCGTGAGCAAGTTACTTGATTCTCCTTTCGTCGTTCAAATGAAGGCCTTTCTACCTTAGATGGAAGACTTTACTATTTTCTACAGTTATCCTTTTGAAGATGTAAAGATGTGTTTTTGACCATGTAAAGTTATCCTTTTGACCATAGAAAGGTATGCTCTCTACCTTAGAAAGGTATCCTTTATACCTATATAAAGGTATCCTTTGTAGGATCTAAAGGTATGCTCTGTATAGTCCAAAGGTATGCTTTGGATAGTCTCAAAATATGCTCAGCAACTTTTTTTCGATTAACACCTACCATCCTACCATAACCCCTCGCAAACGCCGATGAATAAAGGGTTT
Organism: Prevotella sp.; assembly: GCA_024697645.1. Classification (GTDB taxonomy): domain Bacteria; phylum Bacteroidota; class Bacteroidia; order Bacteroidales; family Bacteroidaceae; genus Prevotella. The sequence continues at coordinate 29,697 of JAILFH010000055.1, read as the reverse complement.
GACGCATGGTAGGTCTGCTTATAAGACCTACCATAGAGTTACTATTGAATTCTTCAAGAATTGTTGGTCGTCAATGATGTTTGATGAGTTGTGTAACTTATTGTAAATCAAAAATTTATGTATAAAAAGGAGTTGTTTTATATTGTGACATAGAAATAAAAATATTTGTTTGAATGACGGTAGGTCTATGGTAGGTCTATGGTAGGTGTTGCTTAAAGACCTACCATGCCCTCAGCCCTTTATTCATCGGCGTTTGCGAGGGGTTATGGTAGGTCGGTAGGTCTTTTTCGAAAAAAGATTTTTTCTGGTTGATTTCTTGGAGTAAGTATGAATTTCTTGATAGAAACAACCTTATTATATGAGCGTATGAGCAAGAGGTTATTTCTGACGAGTCTCCTTGATGACAATTATGATATCGGAATAGGTAACGTCGGGAGGACAAAGCGCCATGATGGCTTTCACGTTGTTGAAAGAGCCAACCTTCGCAATAGCGAGTTTGATGGCTTTGCGTTTGTGCTTTTCGATGAGGTCGTCCATTTCAAGTTCGCCAGTTTCCACATATCCCATCAGATGGTTGATGATTGTGACGAGAGTGAGACCGCGTTCACGTGCAATCTCGTCTGGTTGTACCCCCTGAAGGAACATGCGATAAGTAACAACACGGGTATTGTCTTTTTTAGGCTTCTCTGCGTTTGTCGCCTTTTTCTTTTTCCTTTGACGTGAGGGATCGCTATTGTCTTGCATGTCCATCGCACTAATGAGAGCCTGTTGTTTGTGCTTCAGATAGGCTGATGCAGAAAATCCGTTTTCGCTGATTCTTCTCAGCAAGAACTTACGGGCAAGGTAGGCCTGTGTGAGTTCTGGAACTGCATCGTCCAAACGCTTCATCGCCTCTTTATTATTGGTCTTGACGGGCTTCGATAGTGAAATAGGACGGCTGAGAATCTCGTTAAGTTTGTCGTAGAAATAGTCGCAACTACGCTTCAATCGTTCCTGGAACGCCCCTTCATTTAACTGGGCAATGGACATAAGGCCAATTGCCATTCGCCATTTCAGTGCCACATCTGTGATGTCGCGTTTGAATGCCTGAACAGTCTGTTTGTGGAGGTCGGTTATCTGATTGAATGCGTTGTAGAAATACTCGATGAACAAACGGCTGAGGTGTTCTTCCTTATACTGAATGCTGGTGAAATCAAAGAGTTCCAGCATCAGTCTCCGGTAATATTCATCCTTCAGCGTAAGTAATTGCTGAATGCTCTGACTTGTAGCCGCATCCTGTTGGCTGATGTAACTGTCGACGCGTTGGTCGCTGATAATCGCGCGTGGATTGATCGGAGAAGCGAGTTGCAGACCCTCGAGCGTGCGGCAGCGACTCAGTGCGACATAAACCTGACCAGGAGCAAACGACTGATTGGCGTCGATGATGGCATGATCGAAGGTCAGTCCCTGACTCTTGTGAATCGTAATGGCCCAGGCGAGTCGGAGCGGTAATTGCGTGAACGTTCCCTGTATCTCTGTCTTCAGTTCGCGTGTTTCGGAGTCGAGGGTGTATTTGGCGTTTTCCCAGATTTGTGGTTCAACCTCAATCGCTTCATCATCTCCTTCGCAATAGATTTGCACCCGATTTCTCTCGGTGAGAATCACATGACCTATTCGTCCGTTATAGTAGCGGCCTTCAGGGTCATTTTTGATAAACATCACCTGTGTGCCAACCTTCAGCGTCATGTCGACAGCCGTAGGATAGGAGTAGTCGGGAAATGTTCCCTTCACAGTTGCCTGATAGGTGAAAGCAGGTGAGGAGAGTTTGCTCAGTTGCGATTCGTTATAGCGGTCGGCAGCATAGTTATGAGTAGTCAGACGAATGGCTGAAGTGGTGTTACCTTTGGCAATGCTGCGGCTGTTGAGCCGCTGTAGGTCGTCGGAGGTAAGTTTGCCAATGCGCACATGGTTGAGAATCTCAACAAAACTCTGGTCTTGCTGACGATAGACCTGTTCGAGTTGAATGGTGACGTATTCAGTCTCGCTTAGCGCCTTGCTTCCAAAGAAATAGGGCGTGTCGTAGTAAGGACGCAGGATTTGTTCGTCCTCGGGAGTCACGACAGGAGTGAGTTGTCCGAGGTCGCCAATCATGAGCAATTGCACTCCGCCAAACGGCTGATAGCGGTCACGGAAACGTCGGAGTACAGAGTCAATAGCATCGAGCAAGTCAGCGCGCACCATCGAAATTTCATCGATGATGAGCAAATCCATTGAAGCAATAATCTTTCGTTTCTCACGCCCGAAGTCGAAACGGCTTTTTACTTTGGCGTTTGGAACAAACGGCGACAGTGGAAGTTGGAAGAACGAATGGATAGTGACGCCTCCGGCATTGATGGCAGCCACACCTGTAGGAGCGACGACTACGGGCCGTTTGGCACTCTCGGCAACCACTTTCTTGAGGAATGTGGTTTTGCCTGTTCCTGCCTTACCGGTCAGGAAAATGCTGCGCCCCGTGTGTTCTACAAAGTCCCAGGCGAGTTGTAACTCGCGGTTATCGTGTTGTTCGCTCTGTTCGTTCTCGATGTTCATGTCTGATTATTAATTCAAGTTCTGCAAGTTCGCCTTGCATTCTGTAGAAACTTTTCTATTTCTGTCTCTTTTGACAGTCAACATCTGTGATATCGATATCATATGGTCGGCTTCTCCACTAATGCTTCTTCTCCAAAGTCTTCCAAGTGAAACCAGTTAGCGGACGACGCTCAGGCCAGACGAAGGAGAGCAGTAGTGCCACCAATGTGCTCACGACAATGGCAGTGAAACCAAAGAGGAGGAAGTTGACTGGTGTGTAGAAATTCATCCAGAACACAGTAGCCGTACCTGCAAGGAAACCGATGAAGGCAGCACGGGCTCCGATGCGTGGGAAGAAGATTCCCATGATGAAGAGGGCCCCAACTGCGCCAGAAAGCAAACCGAGGATGGTGTTGAAATAGTCGAGTAGCGACTGGATGTTCATCGTAGCCATCAGAATGGCAATAGCCATACCGATGATGCCCGAAATGATACCCGTGATGCGGGCAGTACGTACGGTTGCCTTATCGCTGATGTTCGGATAAATTTTCTTCCAGATGTCAACGGTGAAGGCCGTAGAGATGCTATTGATATTGGAAGAAATAGTTGACATAGTAGCGGCAAATACGGCTGCGATAAGCAATCCGGCAATACCTGCAGGCAACTGGCTCATCATGAAGAACGGGAAAATGGCATCAGTCTTCTGCATCGTTAGGTCTGTAGCCGTAGGATGTGTCTGATAGAACGTGTAGAGACCTGTTCCAATAGTGAAGAAGGCAATGGTGACGATAACCGACATCATTCCGTTAGTGATGATACTGCGTGCTGCCGAACGCTCATCCTTGGTGGTCAGGTAGCGCTGAATGACGGTCTGATCGCTGGTGTAGGAAATGAGGTTGTTGGCAAGTCCACCGAGAATAACTACCCAGAAGGTGGCAGTGCGATAGTCGAACGACCAGTCGAAGAGTCGCAACTTATCGTTGTTGACTGCAATCTGCAGGAAGTCGGACATACCATTGCCAGTGTTATAGATGAGGTATCCTGCAGCGAGGAAGGCTCCACCAACGAGGATAATGCCCTGAATGACATCGCCCCAGACAACTGCTTCGACACCGCCCATCGTGCAATAGATGATGGTGACGATGGCCATAACGACAATGCAGACGTAGATATCGATACCGGTAACGGCTGTCATTGCAAGCGAAGGCAGGAAGAGCACAAGCGCCATACGAGCCACCATAAAGACAATGAATAGCACCGATGCCATCAGACGAATGGCATAGGAGAAACGATGCTCAAGATATTCGTAGGCGGTGGTAACGTTCAGACGGCGGAAGAACGGCAGGAAGTAGATGATGACTGGGAACGAAACCAGCAGAATGCAAATCTGCATGGGGTAGTAGGTCCAGTCGGTCATGTACGCCTTGGCGGGAATGGACATATATGTGATGGCCGAAAGCATTGTTGCAAATATGCTGATGCCTGCAGCCCACCAGGGAATGCGATTTCCGCCTTTGAAGAAATCCTCTGATCCCGATTCGCGCTTCATGAAGAAGTAGCCCAAAAGGAGCATAGCGATGAGGTAGATGACGAGGACAGTGTAGTTGAGCCAGCCGAACTGAGCAGTGTAGTCGATGGTCAGTTTGCTGACATCTGCTGAACGTACGCCGGGCTTCAGTTCTCCGTTAATAATATAATAGGTGTTAGCTTCATTGCCCTTTACAATGGCGGCACCTGCACGCGCCAGTCGATGGTCGGCAAAGGTTGTTGACCAAGCACCGGTAATGGTATTATAGACTAATAATGAGTCGTTGAAATTATACCACTCTGCAGGATGATTCAGGTAGTCGGGGTCGAGATTCTGAAGAGCAGTTTCGAAAGTCTTCTTATTGACTCCACCAAAGACGAGGATGTTATTGGCTCCGCAGGGGAGGGTAGAGGCGCCAACAAGTGCAAAGTACTGATTGGCATCGTACATCTTGATGGGGTCAGGACCTACTGAAACAGATAGATTGCGGGCAAATCCCTTGTAGAGTTCAATGGCGTGAGTAGCCTTCGTTTTCAGGTTCCACGAGATACCAGCATTGGAGCAAGTCTTTGTCTCAGCATTGAAACCACCCATCACGAGCAACTCAGATCCGTTTGAACCATTTTGAACAGCCATACAGGGTTGCAGTCCACTATACCAAGGATGTTCGTCATCGAGTTCAGCAAATGTGCTCCATTGCTTCTTGACCATATCATAGGCATAGACGGTTGTGTTGAGTTTGCCGTTGGTTTGTCCACCTGCCACATAGATGATACCGTTTGCGTATGCTGCAGCGTGCTGATCAAGGCCCACAGGGAGAGAATCCAGTTCGGAAACTTTAGCACGACCATTGCTCAAGTTGAGCAGCATTACAGAACTGGATGAACTCTTGCCGTCGGCAGTTCCACCAATGCAGACAATACCTTCGGGCACCTGAACACTTGCGCCATAAGCAAGGGTAGCAGGCAAATCGCCAATCTTCTCCCACTGATTCTTGTCCTGGGAAATGTCGAGCGTGTAGACATCGCTATAGAAACGCTTTGCACCTCCTTTGGCTGCAGGTACCTCAGGGAAATTGCAACCACCTGCCACAATGAGTTTGTTGCCAATTTGTCCTGCGAAAGGTGCTGCGACACCTTGCAGGGAGTCGCCGACAGTGAGTTGGGCAAGGCTATCTACCTTAAAACTATTGAATTGCTTGTCCTCATTTTTGTTGTTGCAACTTGTTGCAAATGTAAGGATAAGCGCCAGCGCTAATAGTGATTTCCAGATTTTCATAGGCTAAGTTCCTCCTTTGTTTAATTTTGTATAGGTCCTTTTGTTAGTTTTTATTCTTAATATTGGCTTGTTCCAAACCATAATGGTGACGACGGTCCATGAATAGGAGCAGGGCAGCAATGAGCGTAGCACCTAAGGCAAGCAGTGCAAAAACCGACATTGGAACCGTAAAGTCGACATGTCCATCAGCACTTGTGTAGTGGTCGATGATATTACCCACAAGCATTGGTGCGAGCATCAGTCCAATGTTCTGTACGTAGTAGATGATACTGTAGGATGTCCCCAACCATTTCAGCGGTACTAACTTGGGTACGCTTGGCCACATGGCACTGGGAACGAGCGAAAAGGCAACACCCAAGAGTATCATGACCATACTTGCTACCCATGTGGCATTCACCATCGGAAGAGCCAGAACAATATGACAAACCAAAACGAGTGCGCTGCCGATAAGCATAAGCGTGGCTCCATGTCCTATGCGGTCGTAGATGCTTCCGAATAGGGGAGTAAGCACAATAGTACCATAGGGAAGGAGCGAGACTATCCAGCCTGCAGTGACTGGGTCGAGGCCATATTTATTGACAAGTACGTCTGTGGCAAACTTCAGGAAAGGACGCAGGCTTGTGTAGAACAGTACGCAGAGTAGTGCGATGAGCCAGAATCCATAATTTCGAAGTAGTGAAGGCGCTTTCGTTTCGCTAAGTTTAGTCGCAGATGGTTCTTCCTGTATATTTTCTTGTATAGGCTTTTCGAGTTCGTTTTCCTTTACAGAAGAAATCTCCTCAGAAGTCTTATCGATGCTTTTGTCCATGAAGGTATAAACTACAAACATCAGAAACCCGATGAGTAGCATGATTGTACCGACAAGCAGGGGAGCCGAAAGTCCATACGACTGGGCAATAACTGGGCTCAGACTGATAGCCGAAGCAGTACCCAGACGAGCCATTGCGACCTGAATGCCCATAGCGGAAGCCAACTCATGTCCCGTAAACCATTTCGTAACAACCTTTGAAACCGTGATGCCTGTGATGTCGCAGCCAACTCCGAAAAGACCAAATCCAATGGCAGAAATGAGCACTTGTGTCTTCAGATGCTCAGGGATGAGGCCAAAGAGTGTGAAAGGCATTTCGACATAGAGGGTTGGGTCGACATGCTTCAGCGCCCACCAGTTGACGGCAGCACCGCCAAGCATGAGTCCAGTAGCAAGCAGACCTGTGAAGCGAATGCCGCATTTGTCGAGAATGACACCGCCGAGAAACAGCATCAGCAAGAAGATGTTGAAGATGCTGTAGGAGCCAGCATAGAATCCATATTCGGTTGCGGTCCATGCCATTCCTCCTTCACTTAGCGGAGCCTTTAGGGTAGTGGAAAGAGGCGAAACAATATCCCAGAAAACATAGCCCATCATCATAGCCACTGATACGATAAAGAGCACAGTCCAACGCTTAATGGGTGAATCGCTTGGTTTTTGTTTCATATAAATAGTTGCTTCTTCCACTTTTCTCAATATTATGTGATGATCACTACTACTACCTTTTCATATTATGGTACAAGAATTTTCTTTTTCCTCATGCTACCGTCTTCCATAACCTCTGTTTGGATGAACAGACCTTTGGAAGCGTTGGTAACTTTCTGACCAGACATATTGTGATAGATAGTCTTAACAGAATTCTTGTTTCCATTTGCTGTGGCGTTTTCAATGGATGTGGTAAAAGGTTCGCCCTCTTTAATATTGAGCGTTGCACCTGCTCCATTTTCCTCATCTGTTAGTGTTTCCTCAACTTCATCTGAAGGCATAATGTCGTAAGAATAGATATCATCAGGATTGAAATAGTCTTCTACGGCATTGTGCTTGGTATCGGCAATGCCCTGACAATTGCGGAACTGATAACTATGGTCGTTTTGCCCGCTTGTGGAGGCATATTTCCAAACCTTGTGGCTGCTGTTTACCGTAAAACTGAAAACTGAGTTGTCGACACAGATGCGCGACTTGTAGCCAACACCGATTGCATAACTTGTAACACTGCTTGAGTAGAGGCAGTTCAGCATGTGGACACGGCCAAATCGGACGCGTGGCATGCGCTCGCGACAGCCTTCGTCCCACCAGCAACAAACAAAGGTCGTATTCAGATATCCATCATCGGCTGCAGTGTCGCTACCGCCCCAGAGATTGCTGAATCGGTGGTCGTTGCTGCCGCCTGAACCTCCTGATTTTGGAGCAATCAGATAACGGAATCGGCACCAACTTACAGTTACGTTTGTTGCTTGGTTGTTGCAGTCGAAGTTTCCATCAACTCCGTCTTGGAAATCGCAATGGTCAACCCAGATATGGTTGCTTGACTGAAGAGTGAGGTTGTCATTTCCATCAATGTCGTAGGCACCTGCTGAACGGAATGTGAGGTTGCGCAAAATGATGTTTTCGCAACGCTTCATGAGCAGAATGCCAGTGAGCGATTTGTCATTGCGATTGTTGTTGATAAAAGTAGAACCAGGAAGACCATATATAGTCAGATTCTTCGTGTCTTGCAGGCTGATGTACCCTGAAGTTTCAATTTCACCTTTTATATATATAGTCATTTTCTGCTGATCGTCTTGTTTTGTGTTGTTCCGCGCAGTCTTCAATGCTGTTGTCAATTCACTTAGCGTGCTCACAACAACAGGATTCTCGTCGTTGCCGCCAATTGTCGTTCCATCTACCGAAGCCCATCCGATTGGAGTGTTATAATCGATGGCATACATCGTAATGGAAGAGACAAGCATTATGATAAGCGCTGATAATTTTTGGATCATGTTAGTCTTAATTATGAAGTCTGATACATTTTAAAAGAGACACCCTAAAGTCTATAAAAAGAAAAAACCCGGCTCCTCGCGGAATACCGGGCCTAATGAAAGGAGGAGTGGTGCCTCCAGGAATCGAACCGGGGACACACGGATTTTCAGTCCGATGCTCTACCAACTGAGCTAAGGCACCCCATTGTATTCACGCTTCCTTTCGTTTGCGGGTGCAAAGGTAGTATAAAATTTCCAATGCTGCAAACTTTTTCAAGACTTTTTTCAAGAAAATGTAATTTTTCTTTGAATTTAGTCTTTTAGCGGATTCCATCCTTGGGCTTGTAGGGGGAATTCCTGATTGTCGCGAGTGACGAGAATGGAGCCTAATTCTGGTCGGGTGATGTGACCAATTAACTTCACTCCGTCGATCATTTCTATCTTTTCATGGTCGCCTATGGGAACAGTGAAGAGCAGTTCATAGTCTTCACCACCATTCAGCGCACATGTTGTAACGTTCATATTCAATTCCTCGGCCATGACGGCAGTCTGATAGTCGATGGGAATATTCTTCTCGTAGATTCGGCAACCCACGCCTGATTGCTTGCAGATGTGGAGAAGTTCGGAAGAGAGACCGTCGCTGATGTCCATCATGGAAGTAGGATGAATGCCTGCCTGGCGGAGTTTCTCTATGATGTCACCACGGGCGTCTGGTTCCAATTGGCGTTGCAGTAGATACTCCTTGCCGGCAAAGTCGGGTTGGAAGTCAGGCTCTTGTCCCTGAGGATTCTTTTTCTGATGCTCATTGACCAATTGGTAGTAGACTGCCTTCTCGCGTTCAAGCAATTGAAGTCCCATATAGGCTGCACCCAAATCACCGCTGACACAGATGAGGTCGGTCTCATGTGCTCCCTTTCGGTAGACAACATCTTCTTTACGGGCCTCTCCAATACAGGTGATGCTAATAGCCAATCCTGTGTAGGACGACGTGGTGTCGCCGCCCACAATATCAACATTCCATTTGTCGCAGGCTGCACGCAATCCCTGATAGAATTCCTCAAGGTCTTCCACTGTGAAGCGTTTGCTAAGTGCAATGCTCACGACTATTTGGCGTGGGGTCCCGTTCATAGCGAAGATGTCGCTCAGATTCACCATTGCTGACTTGTATCCCAAATGCTGCATGGAGATGTAGGTGAGGTCAAAGTGAACACCTTCCATCAGCATGTCAGTAGTGATAAGGACCTCCGAGTCAGGATAGTGGAGCACGGCGCAGTCATCTCCTACGCCGTAACGGGTTGATTCGTTTTTGAGTTTTATGTCTTTGGTGAGATGGTCAATGAGACCAAATTCTCCCAGTTTTGCAATATCCATATAAAAAATTATAATCTATTTACCATCTCGCGGATAAGTCCAGTCATGATGGGTTGAGCACGATTGGCAGCCTCTTGTACGTCATCGTGGCTAACTTCTACAGGAACGTCGAAACCACCTAAATCAGTGATGACGCTGATGCCAAATGTCCTAATGCCGCAATGATGAGCCACGATTACCTCAGGCACAGTTGACATACCGATAGCATGACCGCCTAATGTGGCATACATGCGATATTCTGCAGGAGTTTCGAAGGTAGGGCCTTGAACGCCCACATAGACGCCATGTTGTAGTTTGATATTTTTCTCTTCTGCTATCTTGTCTGCCAACTTGATAAGTTGCTGGTCATAGGTCTCGTGCATATCAGGGAAACGGGGACCTGTTGGGAAATTCTTTCCACGCAGGGGATGCTCGGGGAAGAAGTTGATGTGATCAGTGATGACCATAAGGTCGCCAATGCGGAAATCTGGACTCATGCCGCCTGCGGCATTCGAAACGAAAAGAGTTTCTATACCTAATTCGTACATCACACGCTCAGGGAAGGTCACTTCTTTCATGTTATAGCCTTCATAGAAGTGGAAGCGCCCCTTCATGGCCATGATATCTTTGTTTCCAAGTTTACCAAAAATGAGTTTTCCACTATGTCCTTCAACGGTAGATACGGGGAAGTTAGGTATTTCTTCGTATGCAATTTCTTGGCGATCAGTTATCTCGGAAACTAATTCTCCCAGGCCGCTCCCCAGAATGATTGCTATCTTTGGGCTTCTGGTCATTCGTTGTTTTAACCAGGATGCTGTTTCTTGAATTTTTTTGTACATAACTCAATATTTTTTGATTGAAATTTTCTTCTTGATCCAACATGAATCGAATGCGAATGGGCAAAGCATAAAGACTTTGTCTGGCCTCTTCCGAAAGCCCTTCGACTTCGTGAAGTCTGACGGCGTCTTTCTCGGTTGTGATAATAAGTCGTGGAGAGGGCAAGGCCTCAAGGGTATCGTTGATTCGTCGGATGTCCTTCTGTCGATAATTGTGATGATCGCCAAAAGTAAGAGGTGTAATACTCTTGCAGAGAGGTTCCAGATCGTCAATCATCTGACGCGGTGATGCAATGCCCGTGAGAAGGAGGACGTTCTGGTCCTTAAGGTCTGTCATCTTCTTTATTTCCCCTTTGTTTTCATCAGGGAACAGAGGGACTAAACTATCATAATCCAATGTGGTGAAATAGAGTGCCTGATAGGGATAGAGGTCGAGGGCTTTGGTGAGCACACGATACTCCATAGGCTTCAGGTCCTTTGGGCATTTGGTGACAATTACCATATCAGCACGCTGTTTGCCTTTAGAAGGTTCGCGCAGACGACCTGCAGGCAACATCTTATCGTAGATGATTAGGCGATGATAATCAACGAGTAGAATGTTGATCCCAGGCTTGACATAGCGATGCTGATAGGCGTCGTCGAGAAGAATCACATCGACATCATTGGTTTCCTCATCGTTGGTAAGACGTTCTATGCCATTACGGCGTTTTTTGTCAACGGCCACGTAGATGTCAGAGAATTTTCTTTTCATCTGGCAAGGCTCATCGCCAATATCGCGCACTGTACTATCGTCATCTGCCAGCACGTAACCTTTCGACTTGCGCTTATATCCACGCGAGAGTACACCAACTTTGATTTTCTCCTTTAACAAGCGTACGAGGTGCTCAACGTGAGGGGTCTTGCCTGCACCTCCCACAGTGATGTTGCCTACAGCAATCACAGGGATATTGTAGGCACGGCTTTTCAGAATCCCCAGATCAAACATCTGGTTTCTCAGCCGAACCACAGAGCCGTAAGCCCAACTCAATGGTAGTAGCCACTCGTTGATTTTGATAAAGTCGCCCTCGCTTCGCATTGTTGATATGAGATTTACAAATATGGATTAATGAATGTTCAGAAAATAGGGTAGGCGAGCCTGTATAGGGCTCATCTCATTGGCTTGGCGGAGAAGCATGAACGGCTCGTAATATTCACCAAGAGTCAGGCGCATCTGTTCGTCGAGGTAGTTACCTCCTGCAGCCTGTTGCATCAGTTGGTCAAAGATGCTGGGAGGTGCAGGATAACCTGAAGTGTAGTACTCATCAACCTTAGCCAGTTTTGCAGCCTTTGCCACGGCCTTGTCGAGTCCGCCCAGTTCGTCAACAAGTTTGATCTTCAAGGCGTCCTCACCGGTAAATACGTGTCCCTGTGCAATTGCTTCTACCTGCTCAATGGTCATCTTTCTTCCATCAGCAACGCGCTTACGGAAGAGTTGGTAACCCCTGTTGATATAACTTTGCAGGTAACTGAGTTCTTCTGCATTAAACGGACGAGCACTTGAACCAAAGGCAGCATTGCGATTAGTCTTAACCTCGTCGAACTTCAGTCCAAGTTTCTGAGTCATAAGTTGAGAACGATCGGGAATAACACCGAAGATACCGATAGAACCCGTGATAGTTGTAGGCTCAGCGAAAATATAGTTGGCGCCAGAACTCATGTAGTAGCCACCACTGGCTGCATAGCCTCCCATTGATACAACGACAGGTTTCTTGGTCTTCAGCATTTCAATCTGATGCCAAAGTTGTTCGGAAGCATAGGCAGAACCGCCAGGAGAATTTACTCGGATAACTACGGCCTTGACATCCTCGTCGTCTGCAAGGCTTTGAAGGTCCTTATTCATCTCGTTGGCTACAATCTGATGACCACCACCTGTAAGTAAACCTTCGCTGGGAGAGTCTACGATGTCGCCATAAGCATAATAGATGGCAATCTTCTCACCATCGTGCTTTTCCTTTACCATTCCCATATCAGAGATGCTGATTTGGCTAATGCTCTTGTCTTCGTCAATCTCAAGAAGTTTCTTTACTTCAGCCTTCACCTGATCGCTATAGAGAAGTCCATCAACGAACTTGTATTTCTTCTGTGCTTCAGCACCCTCAAACATAATCAGACGATCAGCATAGGCATTGAGGGAGTCAGCACTAATCTTTCGGCTCTGGCTAACTGCACTTACGATGTTGCGCCAAATGCCATCAATATAGGCTTGGGTCTGCTCACGATTTGCATCACTCATTCGGTCCTCGGTGTACATCTCAGTGGCACTCTTGTATTTACCTACCTTGATGACTTGCATCTTAATGCCCACCTTAGCCAGAAGATCTTTCACAAACATCGGCTCTGAGGCCATTCCATGCCAGTCGATTTCACCGCTGGGGTTCATCCAAACCTTATCGGCAACCGAGCAGAGATAATATGTTCCCTGTGTGAATATGTCGCCATAGGCAACGATCCACTTACCACTTTTCTTGAAGTCGAGCAATGCGTTTCGAACTTCCTGTAGTGAGGCGTAGTCGGCAGAGAATGTTCCTGCTTCCATGTAGATACCTTTGATGTTATCGTTGTCCTTGGCCTTCTGAATGGCATCGAGAGTTTCTTCCAATCCAATACTGTTGGCTACAGAACCGAAATAGCGACTGAGCGTATTATCCCCAGCCTGCTCTTCCATTGTACCAGAGAGATTCATTACAAGGACAGAATTGTCGCTAACGTTTTTAGTGGCTTCGCCCGATGCCACCATGCCTACAAGGCTCATAGCACCAAGAATAAGTACGATAATGCTGAATAAAATGATGCCGACAACAGTGGCCAGCACATACTTAAAGAAATCTTTCATGTCTTGTTTCCTTTTTGTTGTGATTATTATTGCAAAGGTACAACTTTTTTCTGAATTCGTGTCATTTTTCTATGAAATCTTTCACCTAATTGTAATAAATGTTGTAAATTTGTCGACATGAAACGAGCAATTGTTATGGGTGCCTCATCTGGAATGGGGCGAGAAATAGCCCGTCTGCTTTTGCAAAAAGGTTGGCGTGTTGGAGTGGCTGCAAGAAGAAAAGAAGCCTTAGATAAAATCTGTAACGAATTTCCACAACTCGCTGTGGCTGAGCAGATTGACGTGAATAATGAAGATGCTACAGCAAGGCTTGGAAAACTCATAGAACAGTTGGGTGGTATGGATGTTTATATACATTCATCAGGCATTGGTTGGCAGAATACTCAACTTGATGCAAGTCTCGAATTAAAGACCGTAGAGACCAATGGAGTTGGATTTACGCGAATGATAGATGAAGTATTTGCCTATTTCCGTGAACAAAAAGGTGGAAAGATAGTAGCCATTTCCTCAATTGCAGGAACCAAAGGATTAGGTCCGGCTCCTTCGTATAGTGCTACGAAGGCTTATCAGAATGCATATCTTGAGGCACTTGAACAACTTTCATATAATCAGAAACTCGGTATTAGTATCACCGACATCCGACCAGGATTTGTTGATACGCCGCTTATTGAAAGTGCCAACTACCCAATGAAGTTGAGTGCAGAAAGTGTTGCTAATCAGATTGTTAAGGCGGTTGAAAAGAATCGACATGTATGCATCATAGACTGGCGATATCGTTTGCTAGTCTTCTTCTGGCGACTGATTCCCCGGTGGATTTGGCGTCGGCTGCCCCTTTGTCGCAGTTAAGATTCTGTCAAAGGCTAAACTGATACATTTGGCTGATTCAAATTATTTTTGTAACTTTGCATGTGAAAGTGATAACAGCAATAAGAATTATTTTTTAACTCTAACCCAAATGAAACGATTCGTCACACTCAGTCTGCTTTGTGTGCTTGTTATAGCACTTCAGGCAAAGAAGAAACAACAGCCGCAACCCGTTTGGCCAGATGGAACGAAAATGGAGGCCTGGTTTACGGATACTACTCGCGTCTCGGTAGAAAACCTTGGCAAACAATATTTAGTTACCAGTTATGGTGTAAGTGCGAATGACTCGATGCGAGTTCAAACGCAAGAGTTCCAGCGTGTTATTGACCGAGCAGCCCAAGAGGGTGGTGGAGTGGTGGTTGTTCCAGAGGGAGTCTATCTCTCTGGTGCACTGCATTTTCGTCAGGGTACTCACCTATGGCTTCAGGAAGGAGCACGCTTGAAAGGTTCGGATCGTATTGCTGATTTTCCAGTTTGCACTACTCGTATAGAAGGTGAGACATGTCGCTATTTCCCAGCATTAATCAATGCAGACGGTCTTGATGGATTTACAATTCTTGGGCCTGGCACGATTGATGGAAACGGCCGTCACTATTGGAAGGAGTTCTGGATTAGGCGTGAGTGGAATCCTCTGTGTACGAATAAAGACGCCCAGCGCCCCCGATTGGTGTATATTTCCAAATCTAGGAATGTGACCGTACAAGGTGTTCGAACCATCAACTCGCCTTTCTGGACGAACCATCTCTATCGTTGTGAGCGAGTTCGCTATCTCGATTGCTTTATCTATGCTCCCACAGGTGGCGTATTTGATTTCGCAGGTAAGGAGCATGGTGCCCCAAGTAGTGATGCTATCGACATCGATGTGTGCAAGGACGTTGTGGTTAGAGGATGTTTCATGCATGTGTGTGATGATGCTGTTGTACTGAAGGGCGGCAAGGGAACTTGGGCAGATCAACAGCCCGAAAATGGACCTTGCGAGCGTATTCTGATTGAAAACTGTCATTACGGAAGGGTTCATGGTTGCCTGACTTTGGGCAGCGAATCGCTTCACGACCGTAATGTGATTTTGCGCAATTGTCATGCTGACAATGCTAATCGAGTGCTTTGGCTGAAGATGCGCCCCGATACACCACAACATTATGAATATGTGACAGTAGAAAATGTGACAGGTCGTACGGGTAGTTTCCTCGTTGTGCGTCCATGGACCCAGTTCTTCAAACCTGGCGACCGCAAGGATATGCCTCTTTCTCAATGCAATAACATCACGATGAAGAACATTAAGATGGATTGTCGCAACTTTTTTGATGTGGGCACAAGCGAGAAATATAAACTCACAGATTTCACTTTCGAGAATATCGATGTAACAGATGAACGAAAGGCCTTTGATGCTTCAATTATTCCTTCGACCGTAGTCAAGAATGTGAAGATAAATGGCGAGACGTTTCCTAAAAAATAGATAAGTATGCGAAAAGAATTTATAATTGCCTGTCTGTCGTTGTTATTTTCAATTGTTGCCAAAGCCCAGTCTTTCGACATAGACCTAAGCAGTCAGCCCATCGGAAAGCCATTCCGCTATTCGGTTGCCGTTCCTGACGGCAATTACAAGGTGACAGTCACTATCGGTTCGAAACGTAAGGTTGCAGAGACTGCGGTTAGGGCTGAGTCGCGTCGTCTTTTCTTTGAGCCACAGAAAACGAAGAAAAAAGAATTGAAAACGCTGACATTTACTGTCAATAAGCGTTCTCCTTATATATATAAAAATGAGTGGGCTCCAGAAGGTAGTCTGGAGAAATTCGATTCCATTCGTATTAAATCCCGCGAGAAGAACTATGTCAATTGGGATGACTCGTTAACATTGGAGTTTTGTGGTTCCTTTCCTGCAGTGAATCGTTTGCAGATAGAGCGTGACACAATTGCAACAACTCTCTATCTTTGTGGCAACTCCACAGTCGTTGATCAGGAATATGAACCATGGTCCTCATGGGGTCAGATGATTCCCCGATGGTTCAATGAGCAGGTTTGTGTGGCGAACTTCGCTGAGAGTGGTCTTACTGCCACCTCATTCCTTGCACAAAAGCGATTCGATAAGATTCTTTCAACACTTCGCAAGGGCGATTATGTGTTCTGCGAATTCGGACATAACGACCAGAAAGAACGCTTTGAGGGAGCAGGTGCCTATTATAATTTTGCCTATGCTTTGAAGAGACTTATCGACGGGGCGCGCAAGAAGGGTGCAATGGTTGTTTTCCTGACACCGACCCAAAGACGTTCCTTTACGGATGATCATCTCCACATTCGTGAGACTCATGCCGATTATCCCGATGCTATGCGTGAAGTTGCTCGACGAGAGCAGGTTCCTGTCATTGAGTTACACGATATGACCCGCACGCTTTTCGAGACGCTTGGCTATGAAGGTTCCAAGCATGCACTCGTTCATTATCCTGCTAATACGTTTCCTGGACAGATGAGAGAACTTGCCGACAATACCCACTTTAATCCGTATGGCGCTTATGAGGTAGCGAAGATGGTTGTTCAGGGGATGAAGACGCTTCAGTTGCCTTTGGCAGACTATATTCGAAATGATTGGAAAGGCTATGATCCAGCAGCACCCGACGCTTTTGAAAGTTTCGTCTGGCCAGACTCTCATCTTTATGAAATAAAGAAACCTGACGGGAATTGATGGATTTATAAATTATTTTCGTATCTTTGCAGATTGAATCGTGACCAAAACATAAAACTTAAATATCAAACAAAAATGAAGAAATTCTATTTGATGCTCTTGTTTGCTGTTATTTGTACAGCAGTACAAGGTCAAAGAACCACCGACAAACTCGATCGTGGGCTTGTGGCAGTTCCTGCTCAGTCGGGTGGTGGAAATCTTGTTTCATGGCGCATCTTTGCTGAAGAGTATTATGATGTAGCCTACAATCTCTATTGTAATGGCACAAAACTAAACGATGAACCTTTGCAGGTTTCCAACTTCCTGCATACGGCTGGCACAAACGCAAGTAGTTATCAGGTGGCTGCTGTTGTTCGTGGCATTGAACAGGAAAAATGCAATGCTGTTACCACTTGGTCAACAGGCTATCTGCAGTTTTCCGTCAAACCGATTTATTCGCGCAGAGGTACAAACATTTCAAGAGATTATGTGATTAATGATATTGCACTTGCCGATGTCAACGGTGATGGCGTTTCAGAGTTTCTGGTTAAGCGCAACTACTCGCCAGATGGTAGTTCTGTAGCAAACGACTCAGCCTACAACCACATTGAGTGCTACACCGTGAAAGGTGAGCGCCTGTGGTATATCGACTTGGGTCCCAACATGGTAAGTGGACCTGATGAGCAGTATGATGCAGTGGGTTATGACTGGGATGGTGATGGCAAGGCCGAAGTGCTACTGCGTGGTGCAGATAACATGATAATCCACTATGCTGATGGAACTACTCAGAATATTGGTAATATGAATGTGAACACCCGAAATACAGTGCTTCAGACTGCCAATATGACTTACACCAACACAGGTAATGAGTACCTGCTATATCTTGAAGGCTCTACAGGTAAGCCTTATCCTATTGGCACGAATGGTGCGCTCTGGATGACTTATCCGCTACCGCGAGGCAATGCCAACGATTGGGGTGATGGTTATGGTCACCGCTCTACTAAGCACTATTTCGGTGCTCCTTTCCTTGATGGCCGTCATGCTTTCATCTTCCTTGGTCGTGGTTGTTACACTAAACATCACATGAAAGCATTCTCAGTGAATCCAGAAACTCACCAACTTACTCAGTATTGGGAGTGGGCAAGTGGCTCGAGTGGCGTTTATTTCGGTCAGGGCTACCACAATTTTGGTATTGCTGATGTAGACTGGGACGGACGTGACGAGATAGTCTTTGGCTCAATGGTGATTGACGATAATGGTAAGGGACTTTCCTCCACTGGTCTTGGTCATGGTGATGCTCAGCATTGTTCTGACTTTGATCCCTATCGCCACGGTCAGGAAATCTTTGATTGCAACGAGGACCATCCTGCTATGAACTATCGCGATGCTACAACGTCGAAACTCTACTATCGCCTTCAGTCAACGGGTGACGATGGTCGTGCTATTTGTGGTAATTTCTCTAATGACTATCCAGGATGTATTGGTCATTCCAGTCAGTCGGGTGTCATTTCTACTGTGACCGACAAGGTGCTTTCTGGTGCGCCCAGTGGTTTCGCCATGAACTTCCGCATCTATTGGGATGGTGATTTGCTGGAGGAAGCCCTCGATGGTGCTTCTTCACGCGAAGGTGCGCCAAGAGTCTTCAAGGCTGATGGCACGACGATATTCACTGCATCGGGTACTGCCAATTGCAACTGGACGAAAAATACTCCTTCTGCAACAGGCGATATCTTTGGTGACTGGCGTGAGGAAATCGTTGCCCGTACTTCCGACAACAATTACATTCGCGTCTATACGACCAATATCTACACTCCTTGGCGTAACTACTCACTTTGGCACGACCACCAGTATCGTCAGGGCATGGTTTGGGAGTCGATTGGTTATAATCAGCCCCCTCACGCATCTTATTTCATAGGTGAACTTGAGGACATCACAATTGCCCCGCCACCACTCACAATGACTGATCGCGTCGAGATTGCCAACAATGGTACAATTTCGTCTGCCAACAATGATCAGCATGTGATTGTCTGCGAGACAAATGATACTGAGATTACCGTCGCTGATGGTGCTCAGCCTCATGTGGCAACATTCAATGTTCCTTCGTGGGTTCAGGGAACCAATAGTACCAGCACAACTAATCCTACTATCAAATACACCTATTATAATTGTAAGGTTAGTGGTGGCGCTTTTGCTGGCGACATGAGAATGGTTAAGCAGGGCGATGGTGCTCTGACTTTGCCCAATGTTGTACAGACTTATACGGGTTCGACCGACGTTTGGGCTGGTGTACTTAATTTCGATGGTACACTCGAGAAGTCAAATCTCTGGCTAAATCGTTTTGCTGAACTAAACTCCAATGGTGGTACATTCCGCAATATCAAGATGGATTATGCTTCCATTCTTCGTCCAGGAGGTGCAGGCACGAAGGGTGCTATCTCGGTTGATACTTTGAAACTGGGCTTCGGTTCTAGAGTTCTGTTCGATATCTATTGCGATGCTCTTGAGGCTGATGCTGTGAATGCAAAGGCGATTACTATTGAAACTAAAGACTGGAAGAATGGTCCGAAGTACAGCACTCCTGTGTTTGAATTCAATGCCGATAAGACATCTTCAGAACTGACTGAGGGTCGTTATTTCCTTGGTAATGTTGAGACTGTTGTTGGAGAACTCTCCGATGTGAAACTCGAAGGACTTGGCAACACTCATAAACTGCAACTGGTATTTGAGAACGGGAAACTCTATCTCGATGTCTTGGGTATGCGTGATGCAGGTACAGTCTATTGGAGCGGAGCCGAAAGTAACACATGGGACCTCGGCAACACTGAGAACTTCATCAATTCTGATGGCGAGTCAGCCGATGTCTTTGTCAGTGGAGATAAGGTTATCTTCAATGACGATGCAGAGCAGTTCACGGTTTCTCTCGAGAATGAGATCGAGGCAGATTCGATCATCGTTGACAACACCAAGGCTTACACCTTTACTGGTAGCGGTGCCATCGTTGGCAATACAACGCTCGTGAAGCGTGGTGAGGGTAGCCTGACAATCAATATTGACAACACCTATAAGGGTGGTACACGTCTATCTGGCGGTACAACCGTTGTCAACACTTTGGCTAACAGCACACAGGCAGCAGGTAACCTTGGTAGTGTAGCAACGAGTAATGCTAAGTTCATCATGGAGAATGGTGCAAGTCTGCGTACGACAGAAGCCATTACGCAGGGCTCTTATATGAAGATGGAAGGCGAAGGTGGCTCTATTGTACACACGAAAGACTTCATTATCGAGAAGGCCGTTTCTGGTACGAAGTTGACGAAGAAGGGTTCTGGCTGGATGAAACTGAATGTGAGCAACTCTGCACTAGACACGCTTGTAGTGAATGCGGGTACAGTTCAGTGCATCAGTGCCAATATTCCGGCAAAGACAGTTGCCTACGATGGTGGTGCTCTTCGTGAGAACACGGGTACTAGTTATGGAGTCTATGTACCTAAGGGTAGTAAGGGTGAATGGTATCTTGCTAATCGTTCATCTTATACAAATAAGATTACGGGTGAAGGAACATTGACTATCTATTGCACCACTGAGAAGGGCAGCGACTACTATGCTACCCGTACGCCGGTTAAGTGCAACTTTACTGACTTTGAAGGTACCATTAAACCGACATCGAGCCAGGATGATCCGAGTGTTCTGCGTTTCACACTCGATATCGCAGGTAATGCTCCAAAGGCAACATTTGAGATTCCTACCGGTGTAGAGGTTCAAAATTCTGGTAAGACCTTTGTCATTGGTAACGTGACGGGAACTGGTAATCTCGGCGGTTCATGCACGTTCAGCAATGGCAGCAACGTCGGAGCCAACACGTGGCGTGTGGGTAACGATGATAATTTCTCATGGTCGGGTAAGGTTGTCTCGAATGCTAACTTCCAGAAGATTGGTTCAGGCAGAATGACCGCCAAGGGTAGTTGGACCACCACGGGTACAGTAGCCGTCAATGAAGGTGAGATGAATATCACCTCTTCAACTTGTCTGGGTACAGGTTCACTGACAATTGGTAAGGATGCCGTGTTCTATGGTGTCACCTCGGGCAACAGTTCTTTGACCAACTCTCAGTATACTGTCAACGGAACACTCCAGGTGGGTTCTTCACGTAATTCTGCTACTGGTGTGATGAATCTCGGTGGAAAGAACATCACGTTCAACTCAGGAAGTACTTATGTCGTTGGTGCAAGCCGTTGTGCTACAGCGACAAGTGGTGGTTGCGCAAGCCTGAAGGATATCAACCGCCTCGTTATGAATGGTACCATTCAGGTATTTTTGTCATCTGCTCAGAATCTGGCTGCAGGCGACTCAATCCGTATCTTCGAGGCACAGAGTTTCTCGGGTTCGCCTAAGTTCGACCTCCCGGAAATTGGAAACGGACTTGACTGGGATACCAGTCGCATTAGTGAGGGCTTGCTATTTGTCGTCGTAAGTACAGGCATCGACGGTGTTCTTGCTGGAAACGATGGTAAGGGCAGCAATGTCTACAATTCTAATGGTCAGTTGGTTCGCCGCAATGCAACTACATTCGATGGCTTGCCACGAGGTATCTACTTCGTACGTGGCCGAAAAGTGGTTGTGAGATAGTGATATAGATAGAATAAGAGGAGCGGGGAGAATGTCTCGCTCCTTCTTATTTTTATTTATATCTGCTTTCCTTTTGAAAACTATTCAGAATCTATGAGTTATTGACTCTTTATCTGCTCCCTTTTGATTCCTATCAGGAATTTGAATCAAGAATCTGTTCACTCAGAATTAAATCATAAAATTTGAACCTAAATTTGTTATTAACCATTATGAATCGTATATCTACTATCTGTCTTGGACTGTTGTGCTTCTGTTGCACACTTTCAGCACAAACTTCACGTACATTCACGCTTTCGCTCTCTGACCGTAGTCAACTCAACATCATTCCCACCAGCGAAAAGGATGGAGGCCTTGATGTTGCTATGCTTACGTGTTATCTGCCCAATGTACCATCGGGTAGGGCAATCATCGATTGTCCAGGTGGAGGCTATAGCCATTTGGCAATGAATCATGAGGGCCATGACTGGGCTTCGTTCTTCACAGCAAAGGGCATTGCCTTCTTTGTGTTGAAATATCGAATGCCTAATGGCGACAGGAATATTCCTTTGGGCGATGCTTATGAGGCTTTCAGACTCGTTCGCGACAGTGCTTCAGTCTGGAATATCAACCCCAACGACCTCGGAATTATGGGTTTCTCAGCAGGTGGACATCTTGCTTCAGCCGTGAGCACACATGCGCCATTTGAGGTCCGGCCCAATTTCTCCATTCTTTTCTATCCTGTCATTTCGATGGATGAGCGAGTGACCCATCAGGGTTCTGTTCATGGGTTCTTGGCTGATAAACGTAGCGACAAGTCTCTGGTTAGAGAGTTCTCCAGCGACAAGGCAGTACGTCGTCATCTCACTCCACCTGCCATCGTTCTTGCTTCCAATGACGATGGAGGAGTTCCTCCTGTCACCAATGGCGTTGCCTATTATTCTGCCATGCGCCAGGCAGGCAATGATTGCGCTCTGCACATCTATCCCACTGGCGGTCATGGATGGGGATTCCGTTCGACATTCCGTCATCATCAGCAGATGGTCAATGATCTAAATAGTTGGTTAGCCAATCTGAAGGCACCGCGTGCTGATGCCGTTCGCGTTGCTTGCATCGGCAATAGCATCACCGATGGTTCAGGAATTGATATGAGCGATGCGGAAGGTTATCCTGCCCAACTTCAGCGGCAGTTAGGCGATAAGTATCTTGTCAAGAACTTGGGTGTTGGCGCCCGTACAATGTTGAACAAGGGCGACTTTCCTTATATGAATGAGATGGCTTGGCGCGATGCACTCGCTTTCCGTCCTGACATTGCCGTCATCAAACTGGGAACCAATGACTCCAAACCTTATAACTGGGAGCATGGAAAGGAGTTCCAGCAGGATATGCAGCAGATGGTTGATTCGCTGAAGGCTCTCGGTACAAAGATCTATCTCTGTACGCCTATTCCAGCCTATAAGGTTCAGTGGGGCATCAATGACAGCACCATCACCACAGCCATCATTCCCATCATAGAGAAAGTGGCGAAGAAAAACGGCTGCAATGTCATTGATCTTCATTCGCTCTTCAACAATGATGACAAGCGTCAGATTCTGCCCGATGGAATCCATCCCAACCGACAGGGTGCAGGTCAGATGGCACGTCTGATTGCTGATGCAATCCGTGAGAAATAGTTGAATAGTTGCTAAAAAGGTGAAAAACGAAAGAATTTTTATAGAAAAATTTGGCGCAGAAATAAAAAAATCGTACCTTTGAAGTGCTATTATAGAAAAAGACCTTTTGCAGGCTTCATATTGACTTGAATTTTTATCATTAAAAACCTAAATATTTAAAAGAGCTATCATGAGTTATCTGCGATTTGAAAAAGCTCTGATGACAAACTTGCAGGATTCGCTACCGAAGGAGTTGCTACGCACAAACCGTTCGGGTGCTTATTCTTGTTCCACGATTGTTGACTGTAACATTCGTAAGTATCACGGTCTGCTCGTGGTACCTGTTCCCGAAATCGACGATGAAAACCACGTATTGCTTTCGTCGCTCGATTGTACTGTTATTCAGCACGGGGCAGAGTTCAATCTGGGACTCCACAAGTATCAGGGCAACAACTACAGTCCTAAAGGTCACAAGTACATTCGTGAGTTTGACTGTGACAAGATTCCAACAACCATCTATCGTGTAGGTGGTGTTATTCTAAAGAAAGAATTCCTTTTCCAGAATTACGAGGATCGAATTCTGATTCGCTACACACTTGAAGATGCCCATTCTGCAACGACCTTGCGCTTCCGTCCGTTCCTGGCATTCAGAAGCGTACGTCAGTTTACCCATGAGAATTCTGTGGCTTCGCGTGAGTATCATCAAGTTGACAATGGTATCAAGACCTGTATGTATGCAGGCTATCCTGATCTTTACATGCAGTTCTCGAAGAAGAACGAGTTCGTATTCCAGCCCGATTGGTATCGTGGTGTGGAGTATCCGAAGGAGCAGGAGCGCGGCTATGCCTCTAACGAAGATCTCTACGTACCTGGCTATTTCGAGATGCCTATCAGAAAGGGCGAGAGCATCGTCTTTGCCGCTTCAACTAGCGAGATCAAGACCAGCCGCCTGAAGAAACTCTTCGAAGAGGAAGTAGGCTATCGTCCACCTCGTGACAACTTCTATCATTGCTTGGTCAATGCCGCTCACCAGTTCCATGTACGCGTAAAGCGCGAGGATGGCGAAAAGGAAGTTTGGTCATCTTCTCAGAGCAAGAACTACTACTCAAATGATGATCGTTATTTGCTGGCTGGTTATCCTTGGTTCAAGTGCCGTGCTCGCGACACATTCATCGCACTGCCTGGCTTGACATTGAGCATTGCCGAAGATGAATATTTTGAACTCGTCATGCGGACAGCAGAGCGTGGACTTCGTGAGTTCATGGAGAAGAAACCGCTTTCCGTTAAGATTTATGAGATTGAAAAGCCTGATGTTCCCCTCTGGGCAGTTTGGGCTATTCAGCAATATGCCAAGAAACTGGGTAAGGCTCGTTGTAAGGAGAAGTATGGAAAACTCCTTCGCGACCTCATCACCTTCATTGAGGATAACAAGCACCCGAACCTCACACTTGAGGAGAACGGACTTGTTCGCATTGATGGTCGCGATGTAGCTATGACTTGGATGAACTCTACTGCCAATGGTCGCCCCGTTGTTCCCCGCACAGGTTTCGTAGTTGAGATTAATGCCCTGTGGTACAATGCTCTGCGCTTCGTTGCTGCACTGGCTCGCGATGACCAGAACGAGAAGGATGCTGAACATCTTGAGACTTTGGCTGAGAAGTGCAAAGTGTCGTTCATCGATACATTCCTCAATGAATATGGCTATCTGCTTGACTATGTTGATGGCAACACAATGGACTGGAGCGTTCGTCCGAACATGATCTTCGCTGTCGCTCTTGACTATACGCCGCTCAATCAACAGCAGATGAAGTCGGTTCTTGATGTCTGCACACGCGAATTGCTTACTCCGAAGGGACTGCGTTCGCTTTCACCGAAGAGTGGTGGCTACAACCCCATTTACGTTGGTCCGCAGACACAGCGCGACTATGCCTACCATCAGGGAACAGCATGGCCTTGGCTCGGCGGTTTCTACATGGAAGCCTGCCTAAAACTCTACAAGCGTACCCGTCTGAGTTTCATTGAGCGCCAGATGGTTGGATATGAGGATGAAATGGCTTACCATAGCCTGGGAACTATCTCTGAGTTGTTCGATGGTAACCCGCCATTCCATGGACGTGGAGCAATGTCTTTTGCCATGAATGTGGCTGAGATTCTGCGCACGCTCGAATTGCTTGAACGTTATAAGTATTAAAATAGGAGGAGAAGATATGAAAGTACTAATGTTTGGATGGGAGTATCCTCCTCATGTGTTCGGTGGACTTGCTACCGCTAACTATGGAATTTCGCAGGGTCTGTTTGCTCAAGGCGACATCGAGACAGTGCTCTGTCTGCCGCATCCCTTTGGCGACGAAGATCGCTCTGCTTGTAAGATTGTAGCCATGAACGCTGTGCCTATCGCTTGGCGCGATGTCAACGAAGACTACGTTCGTGAGCGTGTGGGCTCTATCATGTCGCCGGAGGATTACTATCGCTATCGCGACCATATCTATGCCGATTTCAACTACATGCACGTCAATGATCTGGGTGCAATGGAGTTTGCTGGTGGTTATCCGAGCAATCTGCATGAGGAAATCAATAACTATTCTATCATCGCAGGTGTTATTGCCCGCACCGAGACGTTCGACATCATTCATGCTCACGACTGGTTGACTTATCCCGCTGGCATTCATGCCAAGAATGTGAGCGGTAAGCCTCTTTGCATTCATGTGCATGCTACCGACTTCGACCGTTCTCGTGGTAAGGTTAATCCTACTGTCTATTCTATCGAGAAGAATGGTATGGACAATGCCGACTGCATCATGTGCGTGTCGGAACTCACTCGTCAGACTGTTATCAATCAGTATCATCAGGATCCACGCAAGTGCTTCACGGTTCACAATGCCGTTTATCCACTGAAGCAGGAGTTGCAGGATATCCCTCGTCCCGACCACACCGGTAAGGAGAAGGTTGTGACGTTCCTGGGACGTATCACCATGCAGAAGGGTCCTGAGTATTTCGTTGAGGCAGCCAATATGGTGCTCCATCGTACTCGTAATGTTCGTTTCTGCTTTGCGGGTTCGGGCGATATGATGGAACAGATGATCTATCTCGCTGCTGAGCGCGGCATTGCTGACCGCTTCCATTTCCCGGGCTTCATGCGCGGAAAACAGGTCTATGAGTGCCTGAAGGACAGCGATGTCTATGTAATGCCCTCCGTTTCGGAGCCGTTCGGCATTTCACCCCTGGAGGCTATGCAGTGCGGAACGCCCACAATCATCTCGAAGCAGTCAGGATGTGCTGAGATTCTGCACAACTGCATCAAGGTTGACTACTGGGATATTCACGCAATGGCTGATGCCATCTATTCTATTTGTGTCAACGAAAGCCTCTTCAAGTATCTTCAGGAAGAAGGTAAGAATGAGGTCGACCAGATTACATGGGAGAAGGTTGGCAAGTGGATTAGAACGCTCTATCTGCGTACCCTCGGATGGGAACAATAAACAATGAACATTTAACAATAGACAATTTACAAATATGAAAACAATTTGTTTATATTTTGAGATACATCAGATCATACATCTCAAACGCTACCGTTTCTTCGATATCGGTACCGACCATTATTATTACGACGACTACGAGAATGAGCGTTCAATCAGCGACATTGCTGAGCGCTCCTACATGCCTGCCCTGAACACGCTCCACGAGATGATTAAGGAAAACGGCAAGTATTTCAAGGTGGCCTTCTCTCTCTCAGGTGTGGGCATTGAGCAGTTGGAAATGCATGCTCCTCAGGTACTTGAGAAACTCCAGGAGATGAACGAGACGGGTTGCGTTGAATTCTTGGCAGAGCCTTATAGCCACGGCCTTTCTTCACTCATCAACGAGGAAAGTTTCAAGGCTGATGTGAAGAAGCAGATGGCAAAGATGAAGGAATACTTCGGACAGACTCCAAAGGTGCTCCGTAACTCTTCACTGATTTATAGCGACGATATCGGTTTGCAGGCTGCCCAGATGGGATTCAAGGGTATGCTGACTGAGGGTGCCAAGCACGTACTCGGTTGGAAGTCTCCTCACTATGTATACAACTGCGCACTCGCTCCCAACCTGAAACTTCTGCTTCGCGACGTGAAATTGTCAGATGACATCTCGCTGCGCTTCAACAATCCTGAGTGGGAGGGTTATCCTCTCTTCGCTGACAACTACGTCAACGAGATTGCTTCTCATCCCGAGGAGAGCCAGATCATCAATATCTTCATGGAACTCTCTGCTCTTGGTATTGCACAGCCACTGTCGAGCAATATTCTTGAATTCCTGCGTGCCATTCCCGCATGCGCCAAGGAGAAGGGTATCACGTTTGCTACACCTACCGAAATCTGCATGAAGACCAAGAGTGTTGGTGCACTCGACGTGCCTGACACATTGAGTTGGGTCGACGAGGAGCGTGACGTCAGTTGCTGGCTGGGTAATGCTATGCAGCGTGAGGCATTCCATAAACTCTATGGTGTTGCTGATCGTGTACGTATCGCCAATGACTCGAAGATTAACCTTGACTGGGACTATCTGCAGGCAAGCAACAACTTCCGTTTCATGACGACTAAGCCTTCTAATGTTGGACTCGATCGTGGTATCTATTCGTCTCCGTTCGATGCATTCACCAACTACATGAACATCCTCGGTGACTTCTTGAACAGAGTCAACAGTCTCTATCCTGAGGAAATCGATAACGACCAACTCGAGTCGCTTCTGACGACCATCCGTAATCAGGGTGAGGAACTCGAGATGAAGGAGAAGGAAATCACGCGTCTGCAGGCTATGCTCTCAAAGATTGAGGGTGGTGGCAAGGATGCTGAGGATGAGGCTCCCCAGGTTGCACCGAAGGCAAAGGCTGAGCCCAAGAAGGCTGCTCCGAAACCTAAGGCTGCTCCGAAACCTAAGGCAGCACCCAAAGCAAAGGCCGCTCCTAAGGCAAAAGCAGAACCCAAAAAGGCAGAGCCAAAGCCAAAAGCAGAGCCTAAGAAGGCCGCTAAGCCCAAGGCTGCCAAGAAGTAAGAAAATACCATCAGTCTGGTAATAATTATCCGAAACTGATTGTAATTCAAACATTTAGAGAGAATCAGATGTTTATCTGGTTCTCTCTTTTTTATCTGAGTGCTCTATTTGAAATGGTCTATATGATGTTTGCTAAAAGTTGAAAGCATTTCAGAAATAAGTACTTGCAATACGGCATCATCCAAGTTTATGGAGAGTTTATGTCTTTTGATGCACTTAACCGTCAATAATAATGTAGAAAATCTCTCTCTATTATTTAGAGCATGCCTTATGACTGTAAGGAGCACACCTTTCTACCATACAGAGCATATCTTTGGACTATACAAAGCACATCTTTCTATCATACAGAGCATACCTTTTGACCATAGAAAGGTATGCTTTATAGGGGTATAAAGATGGTCTTTATATAGGTATAAAGGTATGCTCTCTATGGTCAAAAGGACACCTTTATATAGTGAAAAGCATAGTATTATTTGAATAGCATTTGATTTATGGAATCTATTCATGTATAGGCAACAAAAAACAGCAACTACACAAAGTTGTGCAGTTGCTGTTAGAGATTTGGAATTAATGTTGCGTAGGATTACTTTGTCCAGCGCGGGTCACCAATGCCATAATACTTGATGTCTTCATCACCAACGGTGAAGTTGCCATTTGCTGCATCAGCAAACTTCGGATCAACTTCCTTACCAGTAGTATCGAACCAAGAGATAGACTCGGTGTTGCCATCAGCGAGCGAGAGCAGGTTCTGGGTATTCCAGTAGTAGTTGTTCTCGAGCGTCGGATCAGCATCGGTGGTCTTCTGGTTAGCGAAACCACGCTTGTTGTTGAAGTCGGTTACGATATTGTTAGTGAACGTAATATCGTTGCCAGTGTGACGAACATAGAAGAAACGATAGTTTACACCACCTGTACCAACGGCTGCGAATGTGCAGTGGTCAACCTTGATAACGGGAGCCACATCGGCGAAGTCGGCAACGTTATCCATACGGAAGACGTCGCGGCTTGCAGCACAATTGTAGACAGTAGAGTTGGTGAGTGTGAAGTTCTCGTAAACACCCTTACGGCTGTCGAAGAAGTCACCACCAGAACACTCAATATCGTGGATGAGGGTGTTGTTGATAGTGATGTTCTTCACGCGAACAGCCTTGTTGATGTAGAAGAAGCCCTTCGTGTAGTTGCAAACTTCGCAGTCCTCGATTGCGAGGTGATCAACGGCACCGTCAGCAACAAAGTCGAAGCACTGACCACCATCGGTATCAGTACCATCGAGTTTCACCTGATAGAGGTCGAGACTTGCATTGTCAATCTTGATGCGGCCCTTGATAACGGCACGATCGGCAGCGCGAACACTCTTGATAGAGAGGTTCTTGTCGATGGTAAGTGAACCACCATGGTCAGCCTCTTCTGTCTTGATACCATACTCACCGGGGAAGAGGGCGAGGGTAGAACCATCAGCAGCACCTGCTACGACAGCAGCGAGGTCGTCGCCAGGATTAACGGCGATTGCTCCACCGAGGTCGATGGCAGTAGTGAATTCAACCTTACCACGAACCTTGCCCTGACGAGAAAGTTCTGCAGTGTAGGTGGTCTCAGGTGTGAGGCCGGTGACTGTTGCGGCACCTGCAGCCACTTCAGCAGCAGTTACAGTGTGAGTGATACCACCAGGATTGAGGGTAATCAAGTCGGCTTCCTCTCCAGCAGGCCAGCGAAGAACT
>JAILFH010000023.1 GCA_024697645.1 Prevotella sp. | reverse complement strand
CGTCCTTGACGCTGATACGAAAGCCGTCGGCCGCCCCCCTACCCTGCACCACTCTGACGACAGGTCTTGCAGAAACAATGGGCATCAGACCCGTCACCTGTCGCATATCGTCCTTCCACATGTCGAGCGCGACCTGCACCGGGATATCAATGCTGCTATGAAGGCTGCTGCCAACGAGAGCTTCGGTTACACTGAGGAGAAGCTGGTTTCTAGCGATATCATCGGTATGAAGTTCGGTTCGCTGTTCGATGCTAACCAGACTATGGTAAGCAAGATCGGTGATGGCAACTCTCTCGTACAGGTTGTTGCTTGGTACGACAATGAGAACTCTTACACTTCTCAGATGGTTCGCACCATTAAGTACCTCGCTGAACTGAAGTAATCGTAACTCGATTTATCGTAAAGATAGCCGTCCGACTCTGAAGTCGGGCGGCTTTTTGTTTTGTATAAAGCAATGCTCTGTATGTTACAAAGCAATGTTCTCTATCCTACAGAGCATACCTTTTATAGTATATAAAGCATTGCTTTCTATAGTCGAAAGGACATCTCTGTATGGTCTAAAGGATAACTCTCTATGGTCAAAAGACCTGCTTTGTACGGTCAAGAGGATAACACTCTTCAGAAGATAGATGTGCTTTCTATAGTTATGAAGAAAAAATTATTATCAGAAAAAATCTTTTTTGCAAAAAGACCTACCGACCTACCATAACCCCTCTCAAATGCTCACTGGCAAAGGGTTTAGCGTATGGTAGGTCTTGTCTTAACACCTACCATACACCTACCATATATTTCGTTCATTTTCTTTGATTAAATATTTCATCTCTTTGATGTATAAACAATTGATTTACAAAAAGTTACGCAATTCGTTTGGTTTGTCAACAATATAGTATTTCTTGGGTTTCAGATGGTAGGTCTATGGTAGGTCTATGGTAGGTCTTTCCCAAAGACCTACCATGCCTTCAGCCCTTTGGTAGAAAGGGTTTGCGAGGGGTTATGGTAGGTTGGTAGGTCTTATATGAAATAAAGTTGTTGAGTTCTTTTTTACATTCTTTTTTGCGAAAAGAGTCGGCAGTTGTTTTGTGTGAAATTGATAGGATATGAAAACAGCAATTTGTTGTTTTGAAAGAAAACTGCATTTGATATTTGCGGATTGGATATTTTTTTCGTAATTTTGTAGTCGATATGCAGAAGATGGTGACGATACTCGGCCCAACGGCAAGTGGCAAGACTTCATTGGCTGCTGCTTTGGCGGCTCACCTGCACAACAATGGGAAGCAGGCGGAGATCATCAGCGGTGATTCGCGGCAAGTCTATCGGGGCATGACCATCGGTACGGGTAAGGACCTCGACGACTATGTCGTTGACGGTTATCATGTGCCTTATCATCTTATCGACATCTGCGAACCTGGAACGAAATACAATCTCTTTCAGTATCAGCAAGATTTCCTCACCGCCTACGAACAGATAGAGAGTAGGGGAGCGATGCCCATCCTATGCGGTGGAACCGGACTCTACATTGAGTCTGTGCTGAAGGGTTATCAACTTTCGCCTGTGCCTCAAAATCAGGCGTTGCGTGGCCAATTGGAAGGCCGTTCGTTGGAGGAGTTGACCGAAATGCTTGTCGAACTGAAGCGGCAGACAGGTTCCAATATGCATAATCAGACTGATGTGGATACGGCGCAGAGAGCCATTCGCGCGATTGAAATAGAAACCTATAACCTTGATCATCCGACAGAGTTGAGGCAGTTTCCTGCCATTCCTTATATTATAATAGGTGTAAGTATCGACCGCGAGGCTCGTCGTGAGAAGATAACGCGTCGTCTGCTTCAACGCTTGGACGAAGGTATGGTCGACGAAATCCGTCAGTTGCTCAATCGGGGAATTCCGGCGGAAGATCTGATGTACTACGGACTTGAATACAAATTCGTGACCGAGTATGCGATTGGAAAGACAACCTACGATGAGATGTTCAGTCGTCTGGAGATTGCCATTCATCAGTTTGCCAAGCGGCAGATGACTTGGTTTCGGGGTATGGAGCGCAGAGGGTTCACAATTAACTGGGTTGATGTCCTGCGTCCGATGGAAGAGAAAGTTAGTTTTATCTTGAATATATTGAATGATGAGCGAGGAATTAAATAAATGGGGAATCTTGTATTGCCCGAAGTCTGGAGTCTTGAGTTCCCCGAAGAAGCGTTGGGAGCGCATCGAGAAATGCCTGAAGGAAGAAGGCATCGAGTACGACTTTGTCCAGAGCGAAAGTTCCGGAAGTGTTGATCGTCTGGTGAAAATGCTCATCAACAATGGTTATAAGACCTTGTTGATAGTTGGCGGCGACTCAGCACTGAACGATGCTGTGAACTGCCTGATGCAGATTGATCAGCAGAAGCGCGAGGAGATTGCCCTTGGCGTCATTCCAAATGGAATGATGAACGACTTCGCCCATTTCTGGGAACTGAAGGAGGACGATGTGGAGCAGGCTGTTAAATATCTGAAGCAGCGCCGCATCAGGAAGATTGACCTGGGCTGCATCCGATATACCAATAAGGAAGGGGAGAAATGTCGCCGCTATTTCCTGAACTGCATTAATATTGGCCTCGTCGCAACCATCATGAATCTTCGTCGTCAGACACGTCATTATTTTGGCTCGCGCACACTTTCGTTCCTTTTCTCATTTGTGCTGATGATTTTCCAGCGTATGGAATACAAGATGCATCTGAAGATCAATACCGACGAGATCAAGCGCAAGGTGATGACTGTCTGCATTGGTAATGCTCCCGGTTACGGCCAGACGCCTAATGCTGTTCCCTATAATGGAATGTTAGACGTATCGGTTGTCTATCATCCCGAAATGACTCAACTTTTTGAGGGCATTTATCTCTTCGTTCGTGGAAAGTTCCTCAATCATCGTTCTGTACATCCTTATCGCACACAGAAAGTTAGTGTTCTCTCTGCCGATCATGCAATGGTGGGCATTGATGGACGCATGATGAATACGCCCGTAGGTGAATTTACGGTGGGCGTTGAGCAGGAAGTCATCAATTTCCTCATCCCGACATAAAACAATCAAAATGCAACGACTACTAACTATACTTGGCTTTTTCCTTTTGCTTGGCACGCCTCATCTTTTTGCAGATGGTTTCGACGACCTTCAGCAAGCCCTCCTCGATAATTCACAGGTTCAGGAGAAGGTCTACGTGCACACCGACAATACCTGCTATTTTGTCGGCGATACGCTTTGGTATAAGGCTTATGTGCTTAGGGCCGACGACCTGAGTCCAACAGATATGAGCAAGTTGCTCTATGTGGAGTTGCTCTCGCCTGATGGTCTGGTGGTCGAGCGACAGCGCATTGTGGTGAGCGATGAGGGCTATACTTGTGGTCAGTTTGTCTTGCAGGATTCTCTCTATTCGGGCTACTACGAATTGCGTGCTTACACCCGTTGGATGCTCAATTTCAATGTGAGCCATCGTCATTATAATCGCGACGACCGCCATTTGTTCTACAGCAATCAGATGGCAGCCGACTTCTTCCGCGAATGGGACGGCCTCTACTCACGAGTGTTGCCCGTTTACAGCAAACCTGCAGTGAAGGGTGACTACGATGCTAAGTATATGTACGAACGTCCGAAGCAGGATATTCGTCGTCAGCCTAAGGAACAACTCATCTGCCGATTCTATCCTGAAGGCGGGCAGATTGTTGAGGGCTTGCCTTCGCGGGTTGCCTTTGAACTGGTCGATCAGTTAGGCAAATGTGTTGACCTTAGTGGAAAACTTTCTGATGGCACAGTTATCAAGACTGATTATATGGGGCGTGGAATGTTTGAACTGAGTGGAGAGACAACGAAGGATAATCGTCAGAAAGCAAGTTTCAACTGGCGCGGTAAGGATTATTCGTTCAATCTGCCAAAAGTGCAGAAAGAAGGAATGACGCTTCGTCTCTCTGCAATAGATGCCCAACTCTCGGCTTCGATTCATGCTTCTTCGACATACGTTGGAAAGACAGTAGCCGTAGCAGTGCTTTGCAGAGGTCGACTCGTTCAGTTCCAGAAGCAATTGATTAATGGTAGTCAGATTAGTTTTGAGGCACCACTGACATCTATTCCCACTGGTGTTAATGAACTGCTGGTCTTTGATGAGGAGCGCAATATTCTGGCTTCGCGTCTGTTCTTTGTGAATCACCACGATTTGGCAGTTCCCGTTGAAGTATCCACTGGCGGGAAGATTGACTTCAAACCCTATGAGGCGATTCCTCTCTCGGTAAGTTGTCAGGCGGAGAATGATTCCCAAAATGGCGACAACCTGTTGCCTTCATGCTTCTCGGTTTCTGTTCGCGATGCTCACACTGACGATGTTTCCTATTCTGATGGAAATATGCTGAGCGAACTGTTGCTCTCATCCGATCTGAAAGGCTTTGTTGCACATCCGGCTTATTATTTCGAGAGCGACGATGCTGAGCATCGTTCACGTCTGGATATGCTCATGATGGTTCAGGGCTGGCGCCGCTATCGCCCAGTTTCAACCTTACGCTATGAACCCGAGCGCAACTTTACAGTTGAAGGTTCAGTCTATAAGATGCTGGGCTTGGAACCTTTGAGACGCGACCAGATTGCAGGACTCAACTCTATTGAGTCGGTCTTTATGGAACAACAGGATCTTATTGATAGGACTTCCGGAATGGAGACAGGTGGAACCTTCACTGAAACTGAGGCAAGTGCAGAGCAAGGAGATGCAGCAGCAAAGGAAACTTCAGTAGTTGAAGAGCCCGATTTTGCGGCAGTCGACAATTCTGTGCTTGGTGTCAATCACGGTGGCCTGAGACATGAGGTTTTGGTTGAGGCAGAGATTGTGGCCAATGGCGAGACTGCAGGTGCCATTCAGTTGACTCGAAATGGAGGTCACTTCATTTTCGAACTGCCTCCATATTATGGTTCTGCAATTCTGTTTATGAAAGCCTATGAGCGCAAAGACTCTGTGGAGAAATGCTTTCAGTCGAGAATTGACAAGGGACGTCTTGATGAGGATGCTTACGCTGATTTCTACGTGAAGCGCGACTTGTTCTATCCGGTTTTTGCCCGTGAGTATAGTTGGTACGAAAAACATCAGCCCGACTATGTTCCTACTGCAGGTGTTGAAGAAGATGTTGACCTCACTGATTCAAGACTCGATGGTGACCATACGCTTTCTCAAGTCAATGTAAGTGCGCGTCGTCGTGGCAGAAGGGCTGTCGATTATACGAAACCAGCCTTTGTCATTGATGCTTACGACCTTTATAATCTTGCAACTGATCGTGGCCTTTCTTGGGGTCTTGTGAATATGGGAACATTCCCTTACACTGCTTGCTACACGCTCTATGGCAATATGGGATATTATCGCGATTTGAATGTTCAGGCAAAACTTGCCGATGGACATAATCTTGATCGTAAATATACGTTCTATCGGAACTATCAGTCGACAGAACTGAAGATTGACAATAGGGCAGAGGGAGCCATCTTCAACGACCTTCATCTGAATCGATTGTGCAATTTCCGGTTCTATACCGACTATGAGCCGCGCAATCCCGATTCGCTCTATACGGTCAGTGTCAATCGTGAGGATATCACGCTTGTCTATGAAACTTTGCCCAACAATGCGAAGCAGCCTACTTATCGTGACCGTCGATTTATTCTCCCTGGTTTCGCAGAGCCAGCAGATTGTTATCAGCCCGACTATAGTCAGGCTATTCCCACAGAACCAACCGATTATCGTCGGACGCTCTATTGGAATCCGAATGCACGTTTCGATGAGTCAGGTCAGTTCAGCACAACACTCTATAACAACAGCAAGGAAACTCGACTGCGTGTGAGTGTGGCGGCGATAACGCCTGATGGGCATATAGTCACGAATTGAAAAAGAATTCCACATTATTAAATATTATTGAAACCTATGAGTACAATCATGAAACGACTTTCGCTGGTTTTGTTCCTTTGCCAAACATTTGTGCTGCTTGTCAGCGGTCAGACTGTAACCATCTTCGGCGATTCCTATTCAACGTTCGAAGGCTATATTACGCCCGAAACCAACGAACCTTGGTATTTCCAGAATAGTCAGCGTCCACAGCGTACTGACGTCAAAAGCGTAAAACAGACTTGGTGGCATCAGTTGATTACTGAACAAGGCTGGCAACTCTGTACGAATAATTCCTATTCGGGTTCGACCATTAGTTATAGTGGCTACGATGGTGCTGACTATACGCTTCGTTCTTTCAATAAGCGCATGACGAATCTGGGTTGTCCAGATATCATTCTTGTATTTGGCGGCACTAATGATAGTTGGGCTGGGGCACCTGTCGGAGAATATAAATATGAGGGAATCACGCAGGCAGACATCTTTTCGTTCCGTCCGGCATTGGCCCATATGCTTGAATATATGACCCAGCGCTACATCAATACGCGCATCTACTTTATTCTCAATGATGGTCTCTCAGATGAAATCGACGAGTCTGTGCTCACCATCTGCAAACACTTCGGGGTTCCATGTATTGAACTCGAGAATATAGACAAACTCTCCGGACATCCTTCAGTGAAGGGAATGAGACAAATCGCCGACCAGATTTCTGCCTATCTGAAAGGTCAATAGTGTCGGTGTCTTCTGCCAAATCATTTCAGAAAGATACGAACCGTGCCACTTTGTCAGTTTTGTCAGTTTGGCACGGTTTTCGTATAGTGTAGAGTGTTAGTTGAAATAGAAACTGATGATAATATAAAAATAACAACTTAAAAATTTTGAAACTATGAACATTAAACCATTAGCAGACCGCGTGCTGGTACTTCCCACAGCGGCAGAAGAAAAGGTTGGTGGAATTATTATTCCCGACACGGCTAAAGAGAAACCCCTTCGTGGTAAGATTGTTGCTGCTGGCAACGGAACAAAGGATGAGCAAATGGTGCTGAAAGAGGGCGACGAAGTGCTTTACGGCAAATATGCTGGCACAGAGTTGGAACTCGACGGAACCAAATATCTCATTATGCGTCAGAGCGATGTGCTCGCCGTTATTGAGTAATTAATTGTTAAAAGGAATCTAGTAAATCAGTAATTAATTATGGCAAAAGAAATCGTATATAATATTGAAGCCCGCGACCTCTTGAAGAAGGGTGTTGATCAGTTGGCTAACGCAGTGAAGGTTACACTTGGTCCTAAAGGTCGTAATGTAGTCATTGAGAAGAAGTTTGGTGCACCCCAGATAACGAAGGACGGTGTTACTGTAGCCAAGGAAGTTGAACTCGAAGACCATTTCGAGAACACAGGCGCACAACTTGTAAAGAGCGTGGCTTCTAAGACTGGTGACGATGCTGGTGATGGTACAACTACAGCAACTATACTTGCTCAGGCTATCGTGAGCGAAGGCTTGAAGAATGTCACTGCAGGTGCTAATCCTATGGATCTGAAGCGTGGTATCGACAAGGCCGTGAATGCAGTTGTTGAGCACATTGAGTCTTCTTCTGAGAAGGTCGACGACAACTACGACAAGATTGAACAGGTTGCTACTGTCAGTGCAAACAACGATCCTGAGATTGGTAAACTGCTGGCTGATGCAATGCGTAAGGTTTCTAAGGACGGTGTGATTACCATTGAGGAGTCGAAGAGTCGCGATACACACATTGGTGTTGTTGAGGGAATGCAGTTCGATCGTGGTTATCTGTCGGCTTATTTCATCACCGATTCAGAGAAGATGGAGTGCGTTATGGAGCATCCTTACATTCTTCTTTATGACAAGAAGATTTCTAACATCAAGGACTTCCTGCCTATCCTGCAGCCTGCTGCTGAGAGCGGACGCCCATTGATGGTGATTGCAGAGGATGTTGATTCTGAGGCTCTGACCACACTCGTTGTAAACCGTCTGCGTGGTGGACTGAAGATTTGTGCTGTGAAGGCTCCTGGTTTTGGCGATCGTCGTAAGGCTATGCTTGAGGATATTGCCGTACTGACTGGTGGTACCGTAATTAGTGAAGAGAAAGGTCTGTCGCTTGATCAGGCAACACTCGATATGCTCGGAACCTGTGAGAAGGTGACCGTTGATAAGGACAACACCACCATCGTGAATGGTGCTGGCCAGAAGGAAGCCATCAAGGATCGCGTCAATCAGATTAAGAATGAGATTCAGAATACAAAGAGTTCTTACGATAAGGAGAAACTGCAGGAGCGTCTGGCTAAATTGGCTGGTGGCGTTGCAGTGCTCTATGTCGGTGCAAACTCTGAGGTTGAGATGAAGGAGAAAAAAGACCGTGTTGATGATGCTCTGTGTGCTACTCGCGCAGCCATTGAAGAAGGTGTTGTTGCAGGTGGTGGTACGACCTACATCCGTGCTCAGGAGGCCCTGAAGAACGTGAAGGGTGACAATGCCGATGAGCAGACTGGTATTAAGATTGTTGAGCGCGCTATTGAGGAGCCGCTTCGTCAGATTGCCGTTAATGGTGGTGCTGAGGGTGCTGTTGTTGTGCAGAAGGTTCGCGAAGGCAAGGGTGACTATGGTTACAATGCCCGTACCGACAAGTATGAAGATCTCCGCGAGGCTGGTGTGATTGATCCTGCCAAGGTGGCACGTGTTGCTCTTGAGAATGCTGCTTCTATCGCAGGAATGTTCCTTACAACGGAATGTCTCATCGTTGACAAACCTGAGAAGGAACCTCAGATGCCGATGGGCGGTGCCCCAGGCATGGGTGGCATGATGTAATTTGTAATAGCCATATAAAGAGAAGCGAGGACTTTCCCAATTGGGATTGCCCTCGCTTTTGTTTTTCGATGATTGAATTGCCGTATGTTCTTACGGTAATTGCCATCTTAAGCAGAAAAGGTGCATTTCCTTTTTGCTGCTGTAATAATCTTTATTTCAGTTGTTCCTTGACAAATTCGTGCAGTTCGTTACCGCGCAAGTCTCTCGCAAGAATCTTACCTTCCTGATTGAACACAATGGTATGGGGAATTGCCCTGACTCCGAACATCTTTGCAGCATCGTCGTCCCACCCCCTGAGTTCAGAAAGTTGTGTCCAGTTCATGTTCATTTCCTTGATGGCTTGTTGCCAAGCAGAATTCTCGTTGTCGAGCGAAATACCGACAATCCCAAGACCTTTGTCGGCAAACTCTTCATTGAGTTTCACCATGTTAGGCATCTCCTGTCGGCAAGGTCCACACCAGGAAGCCCAGAAGTCAACAACCGTAATCTTGTGTTTACTGATTTCTCCCCTGAGACTAACCTTGTTTCGGTCAGTGTCTGGAATCAGAAGGTCTGGTCCACCATCTTTCTGTTCCATAGGAGTTGCCGCACTTGCGGCATCAGGATGAGGTTTCGGGTGGCAAGCCGAAAGGCATAGAGCGACACCGCAAAGGATAGTGATGTTCTTGATGTTCATTGTCGTCGGCTCGTTTTTATTATACAAGATATTGCGAACTGATGCTCTCGTTGTCGATGACGCGGCGAATTGTTTCAGCAAACATGTCGGCTACTGACAACTGCTTCACCTTCGAACAGCGGTTGGTGTAGGGGATAGAGTCGGTGAACACAATCTCCTCAAGCGCTGATTCCTGTACACGATCACTGGCTGGGCCGCTCATCACGCAGTGAGAAGCGCATGCTCTGACACTCTTTGCACCTGACTCAATCATCAAGTCGGCAGCCTTCGTAATGGTTCCGGCGGTATCAACCATATCGTCGATAATCACCACATTCTTTCCTACGACGTCACCAATAATCTGCATTGTTGCCACTTCATTGGCTCTTGCACGAGTCTTGTTGCAAAGCACCAGCGGACATCCGAGGTATTTTGCATAGGTGTTAGCGCGCTTCGAACCACCTACGTCAGGCGATGCAATGCAAATGTCTTCGAGTCTCAGGCTCTGCAGATAGGGCAGAAGAACTCCCGAAGCATACAAATGGTCGACGGGAACATTGAAGAATCCCTGAATCTGGTCAGCATGGAGGTCCATTGTGATCAGTCGGTTGATACCGGCAACGCTCAGCAGGTCGGCAACGAGTTTTGCTCCGATGCTCACGCGAGGTTTGTCCTTACGATCCTGACGTGCCCAGCCGAAATAGGGGATTACGGCATTGATGGTACGTGCTGATGCTCGTTTGGCTGCATCAATCATGAGCAGCAGTTCCATGAGGTTGTCGCTGTTGGGGAAAGTGCTCTGTACAAGGAACACGTCGCGTCCACGAATTGATTCCTCGTAGGATACGGCAAATTCTCCATCAGAGAATTTCGTCATCAGCAACTTGCCCAGAGGGCATCCTAAACTGGCACAGATTTTTTCTGCCAGATAGCGTGTGTTCGTACCCGAGAACACTAAGAAGTTGTTTTTTTCACTCATTGTAGAGTTATTTATTTTATGAGTTTACAGAATGTTTTCTCTTATTCAAGCACTTAGCCTGCTGCTTTGCGAAGCCTATCGAAGTGAGCAACAAGTTCCTTATAATCCGTTTCGTTGTGAATATCGAATCGATTCCAGAGGTCACCGCATACAACCACGCCTCCAAATCCTAACTCCCGTGCGATGCGGATGTTTTCGAGGCTCATGCCTCCAAGCGCATATACATGTTTGTCAATCAAGTTATGGCTTGCGGCGTCTTCCAATTCTTGCATGGTGAAGTTCGACTTTTCGTCCTTAAACTCTATGCAGTCGAAGATATTTTTCAGAAAAACGTATT
Organism: Prevotella sp.; assembly: GCA_024697645.1. Lineage (GTDB taxonomy): Bacteria > Bacteroidota > Bacteroidia > Bacteroidales > Bacteroidaceae > Prevotella. Next base: position 18,457 of record JAILFH010000023.1, on the reverse strand, counting down.
CAGATTTCTTCTTCAGTTCTTTCAGGCGGTCAATCTTCGTGCACGACCTGCTGACACGTCCTTTGTAGCCTTGTGGCAATTCTGTGTCCATGTTGTCGAGATGGATTCCTGCGAGCGAGTATTCGCTTTTCAGATAAAAGTGGTCGTGAACAGTGATGCGGCGATGTGTTTCTTCGGGCAACAGGGTGAGCAAACGCTCACTATACATCGGCGATGAGTATGGCTTGAAGAGGTGCAAGTTATCCATTCCTTCCTCGAAAAGCGAAGCAAGGATTTTGTCTTCTTCCACGAAAAACGTGGATTTAGTCATGATTACGAGTTTCATCGTCTGTCTTTTTGTTGTTTCGCAATTATACTGATTGCAACTGCAAAATTATAAAAATTACTGCAAACTTGCAATTTATTTCATCATAATTTCTCACCATACATTCTTTTTTTCCCATTTCTTGTCAGATTAGAGGTTTGCGTAAACTATTTTGTAAGGGCAAAATTTTGCAGACTCATGGAAAAGGCGTATATTTGTGGTCGCAAAATGAATAGTCGGCCTATGGCATAGACGATGTTGGCAGAATGCCCTCGGTACACCTTATATATATTTAGGAAAACCGAGTTTGTAGAGGCAAATCCGCTGATTCTGTACAGAAATAGCCCCTCGCTATTGGGAAAGACTATGCTCATAGACGAATAGGTCGACTCCAAAAAGGAAAATGACAATGAAAGTGAACAAGGAAACTTTTCAGGAAATCAGCACTCCGATGTACGTGCTTGAAGAAGATCGGTTGCGCCGCAATCTCTCGCTCATCAGCGATGTCGCTCATGAAGCAGGCGTTGAGATTATATTGGCGTTTAAGGCTTATGCGCTTTGGAAAACATTCCCAGTATTCCGCGAGTACATTCATTCGACTACGGCCAGTTCCCTTTTTGAAGCACGACTTGCAGCAGAGGAGTTCGGAGAACCGCCTCATACCTATTCGCCTGCTTACACAGACGGAGAGATTGAGGAAATTGCCCGCTTGTCGAGCCATCTGACATTCAATTCTCTTTCACAATATGAGCGTCATCATGAAAAAGCGCTTTCTGCAAATTCCTCTTTGAGTATTGGACTCCGCATCAATCCAGAATATTCAGAGGTGGAAACCTTGCTTTATAATCCCTGTTCACCAGGTACGCGTTTCGGCATTTCTGCTGATAAGATGCCTGCTCAGTTGCCGTCAGACATTGAGGGATTCCACGTTCATTGTCATTGTGAGAGTGGTTCCGATGTGTTTGAGCGTTCTTTGGCAGAAATCGAAAAGCGCTTTTCTCCTTGGTTCTCTCAACTTAAGTGGATTAACTTTGGAGGTGGTCACCTTATGACCCGAGCCGATTACGATGTTCCTCGCCTTATCAACTTACTGAAGGGTTTCCGCTCACGTTATCCTTGGCTCAAAGTGATTCTTGAACCCGGAAGCGCGTTTGGTTGGCAAACTGGTCCGCTGATCTCCCAGGTTGTTGATGTGGTTGAAGACAAAGGAATCCGGACTGCCATTCTCAACGTGAGTTTCACATGCCACATGCCCGATTGTCTTGAAATGCCTTATATGCCCGCAGTGCGAGGCGCTCGTGCCGTTGAGGAAGAAACCGCAGGTTTGGAGCATGTCTATCGGTTAGGTGGCAACAGTTGCCTCAGTGGCGACTTCATGAGTTCGTGGCAGTTTGATCATGAATTAAGGGTAGGGGAGAATGTCATTTTTGAGGACATGAACCACTATACAACAGTGAAGACTACGATGTTCAATGGAGTCGGACATCCTGCTCTTGCGTACCTTCGTACTGATGGAAATCTTCGGATTCTACGCCAATTTACCTACGAAGACTATCGCGACCGCATGGATTAAACAGACTTTTTCAGAAAAATCGAGAAAAATTTGAAAAAAAATCGCTGAAAAGTTTGGAGGGAACAGAAAAAAGCATTACCTTTGCAACCGCATTTAGAGAAATGCCTTCGAGGTCTGAACATTGAGATTGAGAAGATACAAGCGGAAATAGCTCAGTTGGTAGAGCACAACCTTGCCAAGGTTGGGGTCGCGGGTCCGAGTCCCGTTTTCCGCTCAAACATTCTGAACAACGTTTTGCCTGATTTTATTTGGTTGGCAAATCGGCACTTGCCCAGGTGGCGGAATTGGTAGACGCGCACGTTTCAGGTGCGTGTGCCGCGAGGCGTGCAGGTTCGAGTCCTGTTCTGGGCACCATTTTGTATTCAGAATGTTTCACTTGTTGGAGAGGTGGCGGAATTGGTAGACGCGCTACTTTGAGGGGGTAGTGTCAATTGCGACGTGGGAGTTCGAGTCTCCTCCTCTTCACTCAAGTTTAGAAAGTATTCTGGTTTGCGGAAATAGCTCAGTTGGTAGAGCACAACCTTGCCAAGGTTGGGGTCGCGGGTCCGAGTCCCGTTTTCCGCTCTTTTTTGTTTAAGGAAAACCCAATTTTTTATCCATGAATTTATATTTGAGATATTTTGACAGTGAGGCATTGGTTCACAATGTCGACGAAGCCATAGACTTTTTACGCTCCATACCTGAAATCGGATTAGACGCTTCACTTGAGGCTGATATTCGCGATTATGCAGCCAGCGATGTCTTCTATCCCAAACGCTATAAAGTACGTCCCCGTGTATATTTTATTCTGATTAAGACGACAGCCGAGACGATGCTCGACTTCAAGCAGAAGAAGGCACTTCGTCCTGCAGCAGCCGTAAATGCTCAGGCCGAAAGACGCGAGGCTGCTTCAGGCATTCTCACTCGTCTCTCTGAGATAAGGGAAGGTTGGTATGAAGGAGCGCTCGATTTCAAGCGTGTTGTTCTTGTTCCTGCAACAGGCAAGCACGAATATCGCGACACTCATTTCGTAGTGCGCTGTAAGGCAAATTCCGGTCTGGACTGCTATAATCGCATTGTCGATCATCTGCGTGGACGTGTTGACAGCCGTTCGCAGTTCCCATCGGCTAAAGGAAAGAACTTCCGTTTCAAGTATCTTGGAATGTGGAAATAGGCTCAGCGACAGAATTAACTTGATAAATTCATAAAAACACATAGAAAGGAAGGAATATGAATAAGGTGATGCTTATTGGCAATGTCGGACAGGAACCCGATGTTCGCTATTTCGAATCAGATCAGGCTGTAGCACAAGTTCGACTGGCTACTACTGAGCGTGGATATACTCTTCAGAATGGCACTCAGGTGCCCGACCGTACCGATTGGCACAATCTGGTGTTCTATCGCCAGTTGGCAAAGATTGTTGAGCGCTATGTTCACAAGGGCGACAAGCTCTATGTGGAAGGTCGTCTTCGCTATCGTACCTATGATGATCAGCGCGGACAGCGACGTTTCATCGCTGAGATCTATGTAGAGAACATGGAACTTCTTTCGCCCAAACCAGCAAATGGCACAACTGCCCAAACGAGTACGGAACCCCAACAGACACAAGAAACTCAAACTGATGGCGATTCCAATCTGCCATTCTAATTGTAATAGACGTTTTGGACATATCAGTCATACTACAGATTAGTAATATAGTGGTCTTTCATCCGATGACCACTGGAGTCTTCATAGCAGCCTTATTGGCTGCTTTCCTGTTATTTGTATCAGGTTTTGCAAGTGGTTCAGAGATTGCATTCTTCAGTCTTTCGCCAGCCGATTTAGCAGAGTTGGACGAAGAGAAAAGCACCACCGACAAGAACATAAAAATGCTTCGAGAAGATAGTGAACGAACGTTGGCTACCATATTGATTTCCAACAATTTCGTTAATGTTACTATCATCATGCTCTGCAACTATGTCTTTGCCTCTTTGTTCGAGTTCAATGCGGCTTGGGCAGAGTTCCTCTGCATCACTGTTTTGCTTACTTTTCTGTTGTTGCTCTTTGGCGAAATCATGCCGAAAGTCTATAGTCGTCAGAACCCTCTGGCTTTCTGTCGTCGCTGTGTGAACTTTGTGTTGCTCATGCGCCGCATCTTCTGGCCTTTGGAGAATGTTCTTATCAAAAGTGGGGCTTTGGCAGAGAAGGTTGTTCAGAAGGAAAATCTCGTTCTCAGCGTTGATGATCTTGAGCAGGCTCTCGAACTTACCGATAAGGAAGACATCAAGGAAGAGCAGCAGATGTTGCAGGGCATTATCCGTTTTGGCGATGAAACCGCGAAGGAGATTATGACCAGTCGTCAGGACATTGTCGATCTCGACATTAAGAGTTCGTTTGCAGATGTGCTCAACTGCGTTGTAGAAAACAACTATAGCCGTATTCCTGTATATCAGGAGAACACCGATAATATTCGTGGTGTGCTCTACATCAAGGATTTGCTTCCACATCTCTCAAAAGCCTCTTCGTTCCGTTGGCAGAGCCTGATTCGTCCGCCTTATTTCGTTCCCGAAACGAAGAAAATCGATGATTTGCTGCGCGAGTTCCAGGAGAACAAAGTACATATTGCTATTGTTGTTGACGAGTTTGGCGGCACGAGCGGTCTTGTTACGCTTGAAGACATTCTCGAGGAAATTGTCGGTGAAATCAACGATGAGTTCGACGAAGAAGAGAAGACTTATTCGAAACTCAACTACAACACCTACATTTTTGAGGGTAAGACTTTGCTGAGCGACTTCTGCAAGATTATCAACGTTCCAGACGACGAATTCTCTGAGGTAGAAGGCGATGCTGACTCATTGGCAGGACTCCTGCTTGAACTGAAAGGTGATTTCCCCAGCAAATATGAGAAAATCGACTACGGCAACTACACTTTTGAGGTAATGGAACTCGAAGGTCGCCGCATCAGCCGCATTAAAGTTGTGATTCACAACAAGTAGTTTCCCCCTTTTTCAGCACTTTTGTATAAAGCATATCTTTATACTATACAGAGCATACCTTTAGACCATAGAGAGCATGCCTTTATACCTATATAAAGACCATCTTTATACCCCTATAAAGGATACCTTTCTATAGTCGAAAGATATGCTTTCTATGGTCAAAAGCATTGCTTTACACAGTCGGGAGCATTGCTCTTTGTCGTCAAGGGGATAATTCTCTATCGTCAAAAGAAAAAGTCCCTATGTACAGAAGAAAATTTCTGTGAGTTGGAATGATTCTTCTCTATATTCTGAAGGAATTTTTCTGATAGATAGAAAAATATTTCTCTACGCACAGAAAAATTTTCCTGATAGTCGCAAAGACTTTGAGCAATTCTTTTAAGTATTATGAAAATATATTCGGGAGCATTGTTTCGGAAGTTCCTCGACTTAGACAAGCACCAAAAAAGGAAACTCCTTGTGAAGAGTTTCCTTTCTTTATTGTAACTTCAGAACTATCGTCTGATAGTATTCTTGAAATAAGTTCAATTCTTATTTGCCGAAGTAGCGCTTCAGAAGTCCAGCGAAGCCTGCACCGTGACGAGCCTCGTCCTTTGCCATTTCGTGAACTGTGTCATGAATAGCGTCGAAGCCAGCAGCCTTAGCATTCTTGGCAATGCGGAACTTATCCTCGCAAGCACCAGCCTCAGCAGCAGCGCGCTTCTCAAGGTTTGTCTTTGTGTCCCAAACGCACTCGCCGAGCAGTTCAGCAAAGCGGCTTGCATGATCTGCTTCCTCAAAAGCGTAACGCTTGAAAGCCTCGGCGATTTCGGGATAGCCTTCGCGGTCGGCCTGACGAGCCATAGCGAGATACATACCAACCTCACCGCACTCACCATTGAAGTGGTCGCGCAGGTCCTGAATCATCTCTTCGCTAACACCCTCGGGCTTGCCGTCGCCAATCTTGTGTTCTGTAGCATAAGCAGGAACTTCGTCCTCTTTGAGTTCTGTAAACTTTGAGCGGGGAGCCTTACAGATTGGGCAACGCTCGGGAGCCTCAGTACCTTCGTGAATGTAGCCGCAAACGGCGCAAATGAATTTCTTTGCCATAATGTTTTTGTTGTTTAGAGTTGTTGTTTAGAGTTAAAAATGCTTTCGTTTACAAAATTATAGAAACTTTTCTTCACCACCAAATTTTTTTTGCTTTTTTATGTACTTTCGTTCGTTACTTTTAGTAAAATGGCTATTTATAGGGGCTTTTGAAAAAGTTTTTTGTTAAAAAATTTGGAGGAAAAGCAAAAATCTTTTATCTTTGCACCCGAAATCAACATTTAAATAACAAATCCTAAAAACCAAAAAGCCTATCGAAACATCATTTACTTAAGAATCAAAACTTAAAGAAATGAAGAATTTGCATGATATGTCAGACGAGCAGTTGGCATTATCTTACATCGATGGGAACAACCGAGCATTCGATTTGTTATTGTCTCGCAATCAGTCGAAATTGTACGCATACATTTTTTTCGTGGTTCACAACCGCGATGTGGCTGATGATATGTTCCAGGAAACCTTTGTGAAAGTGATCTCGAAACTCCAGGAGGGAAAATACTCTACTACGGGTAAGTTCTCGGCTTGGCTCATGCGCATTGCCCACAATGTGATTATGGACTGGTACAGAGAGCAGCGTCAGGATCGTATTGTGGAGCCGACAGCCGACAACGACCTTTCGAATCTGACGGGAAGTGACCTCTTTGAGTCGAACATTGAGAATCGTTTCGTGAACGCACAGGTGATGGACGATGTTAGAAAGATCATGAATAGTCTTCCTGCAACCCAGCGTGAGGTAGTCTATATGCGCTACTATCAGCAAATGTCGTTCAAGGAGATTTCCGAAACTACGAACGTCAGCATCAATACTGCACTTGGTCGTATGCGCTATGCGTTGCTGAACATGCGCCGATTGGCTAAGCAGCACAATGTCTCGCTCCAACTTTCGTAAGAAGCGAATAGGGATGATGCATTTCATGAATGATTGAACTGCATATCATTAAAGACTAAACTGCACGACTTAAGATTTTGAATTGCATTTCAACATAGATGGAATTGCATTTCGTTTTCGATTGAATAGCATCTCGTCAATCATTGAATTACATCTGAATAAATAAGTTCCTGCAAATGCGGGAGACATAAAAAACCGAAGGAATGGCGGACACAATGAATTGTCAGTCGTTCCTTCGGTCTTTATTTTCCGTTGATTGATCTCTTTGCTTAAAGATTCTTCAGTTCATGGATTGTTGCCAGTGGGTCTTTCGCCTTGAATACGTAACTACCGCTGACCAATACGTCAACGCCTGCTGCCACAAGTCTGGGAGCGGTCTCTGCCTGAACGCCGCCATCGACTTCAATGAGAGCATGACTACCAGAAGCGGCAATCATTGCGCGTAATCTTTTTACTTTCGCGATTGTATTCTCAATGAACTTCTGACCACCGAAGCCCGGGTTGACGCTCATCAGCAGCACCATATCCACATCGGCAATGATGTCTTCGAGTACGCAGACGGGTGTTGAGGGATTCAGCGTGACGCCTGCCTTCATTCCTGCAGCATGAATTTCCTGAATCGTACGATGCAGATGGGTGCAAGCCTCGTAGTGAACATTCATCATCATTGCGCCCAACTTAGCCGTTCGTTCGATGAACTTTTCGGGTTGGACAATCATATAGTGAACGTCGAGAGGTTTCTTACAAATCTTCGCAACGGCCTCGAGCACGGGGAAACCGAAGGAGATGTTGGGAACAAACACGCCATCCATAACGTCGAGGTGGAGCCAGTCGGCCTCACTGCGATTAATCATATCGATGTCGTCGGCTATATGAGCGAAGTCAGCAGCCAGCAAAGAAGGAGATACGAGTGTTTTCATGTCTGTCGTGGGGTGATTAGTTCAGGCAATAAGCCTCATTTTTTCCATTCACTTTCATCACGCGATAACTATATGCTATCTGTCTGATCATGTTCAATACGTGCTCGGAGGGTTTCATTTCTTCAAGTGTAAAATTCTGCATAGGCAATTCTTTTTTGGGGTTTCTATCTTGTAAACGCAAAAGGGTATCAATTTATTACATCAAAGTGCGATTTTTTTTGAAAGTTTTTTAGTCTTATTTTTCTAAGAAAAAATATTTTCGTACTTTTGCAGCGTAATCGGTATAAGTATTAGTTTTTAATGTTCATCTTTATGAAGAAGATTGTTTTGATTTTGTTGGCTATTGTCTTACCTTTACAGATGGCGATGGCCTGGGAGGAAGACCCTTATGTGAACGACGCCGTTATTCCCGACACTTACAATGTCTTTGGCTATGATATTCAGTCGAATCTGAATGGAATGACCTATGTTTTCTATCAGACTTCCAGTTCTGGAGGCATCACGATGCGCCTTCAGGTGCTCGATCGCGATGGTCAGAAAACGCTTGGTGGAGACGGTGTTGTTGTGAGCGATGAGGCCAATCTTTCCTACACGTCGGTCAATCAGTTGATGTTTGTCGACCGCGAGGGCAATGCGGTGTTGCCCGTTAGCGATTGTCGTGCAGGCAACCGTCAGCAACTCTATACTATATATAAGGTGAACGAGAAGGGCGAGACGCTTTGGAGCACGACGCTCAACAATGCTGAGGTGAATGGATCGCTGGCCAATATGCAGGTCGCTCAGGTGGAAGACGGCGGCTATGTGTTTGCTTATTTCCGATATGGGCGCGATGCTGAAAACAACAACATCTATTACGTCACGCTGGAGAAACTGTCCGAAGACGGAGAGTCAGAGTGGATTAGCAATGTCTACGAGGAAGGCACGATGATCAGTTATCCTTATCTTGTCAATGCTGGAGAAGGTCGCGTGATGCTTATTTATTGTGTTGGAAACAACTACGACCTCACTGCCCAACTCATCAATGCTGACGGAAGTTTGGGCTGGGATGAGCCTCTGACGTTCTATACAGGTGGATTTAGTCCAATTCGCGCCATTCACACTGCCATCAACGTGAAGCCTGCTCCCGATGGAGGAGCACTGGTGGCTTGGATGCATGTCGCCGGAACCTATGAGACTCAACTTACCTGGATTCGAAACGACCGCACTTTTGCCTTCGAAACTGAGGATGGAAGCGTTCTTGTGAGCAACAATAGCACCATGAGCCGCTATCTTCCCAACATGCTCTACAACGAAGACGACGGCAATATCTATCTGACCTATCGCCAGTTCGATCAGTCTCATCAGGAGAATCAGGGCATCTACATGCAGAAGATTAGTCCCAAAGGCGAGTTGCTCTGGGGCGAGGAAGGCAAGCCTGTAGTAGAGGTACAAAGCGAGAGTCAGTACAAATATCCCAGTATTCAGCGAGCAGACAATGGGAATCTGGCAGTTTTCTATCAGAGCCTTGATGGTCAGGCTGATTCGGGTCCAGTCGGTTCTTATATCACAATCTTTGATGCTGACGGTAATCAGGTGCGTCCGCTTCAGAATTTCTCCACCAACGACGATACGAAGTCAGCGCTGGGCACTACACCGTTGCTTGACAACGACCACTATCTTGCTTGGTGGACCGTTCGCCCCACATCGTCGACGCTTCAGATCATGATGCAGTATGTCTGTCCTGATGGCTCCACTTCGGGCGTTCAGCCGCTGATTTCATGCGACAACGACCAAAAGTTGCTTCGGGAAGAGTGCTTCGATGTTGCAGGAAAGCGAATCTCGGCTCCTTCGAAAGGCGTTTCAATTCTGCGCAAAGTTTATGCTAACGGCGATGAAAAAGTGGAGAAACACTTAGCAAAATAACTGTAGCCGAAACGAAAAACAACTTTTTTACATCTAAAAGCAAGAAAAGTTGTCAGAAAATTTGCAGATTAAAAGAAAAAGTGTAATTTTGCAACCGAAACGTAAAAATCGAACAAAAATGAAACAAATCGTATCAATGGCATGGTGGTGGCGTCGCTCAAGATTCAAAAAGTCGTGAGTCGCATAAGCCGTGTAGATACGTAAAGATATCAAACTGAAGGCCTGCCGTTCTTACGACAGGCCTTTTTTCTTGTTTTTATGCGGCAAAGAGTTGAGATAGGAACGGTGATTGAAGTCTGAAGAAAAGATTTAATCATCTTCAAAAGGCGAAATCAATAAATCACCAAAAATATTTACAACAACAAAACAAGAAGGCGATTAAAGCCACAGAACTTTGTACAAATTATTACAACATTAAAAATAATAAAACAGATTCAACTATGGAAATGAAAGAAATTCTCAATCGCGTGCTCAATCACGAGGAACTCACTCGTGAGGAGACGCGCAACATCTTGGTGGGAATCACGCACAGCGAGTTCCCAAATGAGCAAATCACTGCATTGCTGACAGCATTGCAGATGCGTGGAATCACCGTCGACGAACTGCTTGGATTCCGCGACGGCATCTTGGAGACAGGTGTTCCCGTGCCTCTCGACTGCGACCGCTACATCGACGTTGTAGGTACAGGCGGCGACCGCAAGAACACTTTCAACATCTCTACCACATCGTGTTTCGTCATTGCTGGTGCGGGTTACAAAGTCGCCAAGCACGGCAACTATGCTGCAACTTCGACGAGTGGCGCATCAAACGTGATTGCCAATCATGGCGTGATGTTCACCGATGATATTGACAAACTCAATCGTTCTATCAACGAAGTGGGCATTGTCTATCTGCATGCTCAACTCTTTGCGAAGGCAATGAAGTTTGTGGGTCCAATCCGCAAGGCACTCCAGTTCCCCACGGCGTTCAATCTGCTGGGTCCGATCGTCAATCCTTCTCAGCCACAATGCCAGTTGCTGGGCGTCGCTAATCTCGACCAGATGCGTTTATATAATAATGTGTATCAGAAGATTGGCATCGACTACGGCATTGTGAACTCCATCGACGGTTATGACGAGATTTCGCTCACAGGTCCGTTCAAGGTCACTACCAACCACTACGAGCGCGTTTTCCAGCCGCAGGACCTTGGCTTCAACATCGCCTTGCCTGAGGAACTCGTAGGCGGAGCCACTGAGGAAGAGGCTAAGCAGATTTTCGACGCAGTGTTAGAGAATCGTGCGTTGCCCGCCCAGAAGAACATAGTGCTCGCCAATGCGGCATTCGGCATTCAGGTACTCGAACGTGGCAAGAAGACCATCGAAGAGTGTATTGCTATCGCCCGTGAGAGCATCGACAGCGGTTCGGCACTCCGCACATTCAAGAAGTTTGTCGAAATTAATAGTTGATAGAATCAGAGAAAAACTGAAAGACGATTGAAGTCTTCTGTTTAAGCAAAGAGAATTAGTCTATAAAGATCATTGAAATCAATAGCGAATGCGATAATTGCCATTCAAATTGTTTCTATAAATCAAAAGCAAACGAAATGAGAGATATTCTTGAAGAGATCGTAGCCCACAAGCGACTGGAACTTGAGCAGTTCAAGCAGCAGGTTTCGCCGCGCCAACTCTATGCCCAAGTCGAGCGACAGATGGCAGAATCGACTGCCCCGATGCCTTCGATGCGACAAGCGTTGCTGACGTCGGAAACTGGCATCATTGCCGAGTTCAAGCGCAAAAGTCCGTCAAAGGGCTGGATCAAGGAAGAGGGTAGGGCTGACATCATTCCGCTCGACTATCAGAAAAATGGTGCTTCGGCCGTGAGTATTTTGACCGATACACAATATTTTGGTGGTTCCGATAGTTATATTATTGAGGCACGTCGGTCGGGCGTGACCCTTCCGGTGCTCTATAAGAACTTCGTTGTCGATGAGTATCAACTCTTCCAGGCTCGCAAGTGTGGTGCTTCTGCTGTTTTGCTCATTGCTGCCTGTCTGAAACTCGATGAGTGCAAGATGTTGCTGCACACAGCCCACGAACTTGGGCTCGAGGTGTTGCTTGAGATGCATTCAGAACATGAACTCGACTATGCCGACCTGCAGCCCGACCTCTATGGCGTGAACAATCGCGATCTGGGGACGTTCGTCACGAAGGTAGAGAACTCCTATCGCCTTGCCTCGCGCCTCCCACAGGAAGGTTGCAAGGTGAGCGAGAGCGGCATTTCCAATCCGTCGGTTGTTGCCGACTTGCGTCTTGCTGGTTTCTCGGGCTTCCTCATTGGCGAATGTTTCATGAAGGAGCCGAAGCCTGGAGATGCGTTAGCCGCGTTCATCAGGGAAGCGAAGGAGCCTCGTTAGACTAATCAGGAATAATTGCAAGGAATATGATAGTAAAAGTTTGCGGTATGCGCGAAGCCGACAACATTCGTGCCGTGTCAGCCTTAGGTGTCGACATGCTGGGATTCATCTTTTGGCCAGAGAGCCCGCGTTTTGTTCGTATGATCAGTTCGCAGGCAGGCATCATGCCCGACTATAGTCGTGAGCGCCTGTCTCAGTTGCGTTCTGCTGCCAAAGAAGAAGTCCAGGAAACTGCGCCGCAGCCACAGCGTGTGGGTGTATTTGTCGACGACATGCCTCAGAACATTGTCACTCGCGTCTACAACTACAACCTTGACTTCGTTCAACTGCACGGAAGTGAGAGCCCGGTGATGATTGAGAATCTGCGTCGTACGCTTGAGCCCGACATTCGTCCAGGTGTGAAGATCATCAAGGCGCTGAGTATTAGGACAGCCGAAGACCTCGCCCAGTACAAGCAGTATGAGGACGTTGTGGACTTGTTCCTCTTCGACACAAAGTGCCCGAGCGTAGGAGGCAGTGGTCAACAGTTTGATTGGCAGTTGCTTTCGGCCTACGATGGAAAAGTGCCTTTCCTGCTCAGTGGCGGCATAGGTCCCGACGATGTGGTCCGCATTCGTACATTCAGTCATCCGCAATTCGCAGGCATCGACCTGAACTCCCGCTTCGAAGTGGAGCCTGGCGTGAAGGATGTAGAACTTCTGAGCAAGTTCCTGAACGAGTTGAAGGCTTAGGCGGAATAGAGTGATTAGAGGAACAAGATATTCTAGAAGTCCTAGATAGACTAGAAATCCTAGTGATCCTAGATATACTAGTCGCCCGGATGGGCTTGATGTACTAGAAGTCCTAGGTAAACTAGTTGTCCTAGGTAGACTAGTTGTCCTAGGTAGACTAGTCGCCCTAGTTAAACCTAGCAACCTCGATAAACTTCCAGAGGTCCCAGCGGAACAAAGTTTCCTGGTCGCCTTAGCAGCCCTTACTGATTTCCTGTCGAGTAAAAGACTATCGAACCCTTGCAAGTTCAAAAAGTTTTCCCCATCGGGTGAATTACTGGACTAGACCTCTCTTTGCTATGACCACTTCATTGGGTCATGGAGAATATCAGCATATTTTCAGCGATAACCATTTACAAATTTATCAAAATCCAACATGAATAAAATCGACTCCCTGTTTGAGGAGCAGCGCCAAAGTGGGCGCAAACTCTTGTCGTTATATTTCACTGCAGGCTGCCCGACCCTCGAGAGCACTGCCGACGTGCTGCTGACGATGCAGCGTCGCGGCATTGATATGGTGGAGGTGGGAATGCCCTTCAGCGACCCGCTGGCAGATGGTCCCGTCATTCAGAGTGCGGGAACAGTGGCCCTCCACAACGGAATGACCACCGAGAAACTCTTTCAGCAACTCGACGCCATCAAGTCGGAACTGCACATTCCAATTCTCTGGATGGGCTATCTGAACATCGTTATGCACTACGGCTATGAGCGATTCTTCGAGCGTTGTGCCGAAGTGGGCATCTCGGGTGTCATCATTCCCGATCTACCGTTCCAGGACTATCTCGACGACGTGAAGCCTTTGGCCGACCGCTACGACCTCCGTGTGGTGATGATGATCACGCCTGAGACTTCTGAGGACCGCATACGATTCATCGATAAGCACACTCGTGGTTTCGTCTATATGGTTTCCTCAGCCTCAGTAACAGGTGCGCAGAGCCAGTTTGGCGATTCAAAACTCGACTATTTCCGCCGTATCGACGCGATGGAACTCAGCAATCCCCGTATGATTGGCTTTGGCATTAGCAATCGGCAGACCCTCGAGTCGGCTCAGCAATATGCCGCAGGCGCTATCATCGGTTCGAAATTCGTTACGCTCTTGCGCGAGACAGGCAATGCCGACGAGGCACTTAATCAACTTTTTAACGCTTTGGAACAATGAAGAAATATCAAGTAGACCCCCAGGGATTCTTTGGCCGCTATGGCGGAGCCTACGTGCCCGAAATTCTCTATAAGTGCGTCCACGATTTGCAGGATGCCTATCTGCCCATCATTGAGAGCGACGAGTTCCGCCGCGAGTATCATCAACTTCTGAAAGACTATGTAGGCCGTCCTTCGCCACTATATTTTGCCCGTCGCATGAGTGAGCGCTATGGTTGTCAACTCTATCTGAAGCGTGAGGACTTGAACCACACTGGTGCCCATAAAATCAACAACACCATTGGTCAGATTCTGCTTGCCCAGAAGATGGGAAAGACGCGCATCATTGCCGAAACGGGTGCTGGTCAGCACGGTGTGGCTACGGCTACAGTCTGTGCACTGATGAACATGAAGTGCGAGATTTTCATGGGAGCGACCGATGTGGAGCGCCAGCACACCAACGTAGAGCGTATGCGTATGCTCGGAGCCGAAGTTCATCCCGTTCGTACGGGCAACATGACCCTGAGCGATGCCTGCTCGGAGGCCATTCGCGACTGGTGCTGTCATCCGCAGGACACCTTCTATATTGTTGGTTCCACGATGGGACCGCACCCTTATCCCGACATTGTGGCACGCATGCAGAGCGTCATCAGCGAGGAGATCAAGTGGCAACTGCAGGAGAAGATTGGCCGCGACTATCCCGATTACCTCGTTGCCTGTGTGGGCGGCGGTTCGAATGCTGCTGGCACCATCTATCATTATCTCGACGACGACCGCGTTCAGATCTTCTTGGCTGAGGCAGGAGGTCACGGTATCGACACCGACCATACTGCAGCCACGATGCACTGCGGTCGTGAGGGCATCATTCACGGAGCACGCACACTGGTCATGCAGACCGACAACGGACAGATTCAGGAGGCATTCACGATTTCGGCTGGTCTCGACTATCCAGGCATTGGTCCCATGCACGCCCATCTGGCCGAGACTGGTCGCACGCAGGTTCTTGCCATCAACGACGATGAGGCCATTCGTGCTGGTTACGAACTCACTCGCCTCGAGGGCATCATTCCCGCCATCGAGAGTGCCCATGCGGTAGCCGCTCTGGAGAAAGTGAAGCACCACTTCAAGCCTGAGGACATTGTCGTGCTCACGATCAGCGGCCGAGGCGACAAGGACATCGAGACCTATCTGAATTACAAACTTGAGATTTGAACGTGTCAGGCTGCTTTTTTCATAGAGAAATCGTAAGGCTGAACGAATCGTTCCCCGTCAACCCAAATACAAAACAAAGAAATCAGAACAATGGAATATTCCTATAATACTGCAACGCGAACCCTGCTTGCCGACCTGCACACTCCAGTTGGCGTCTACATGCGTCTGCGCGACCTTCATCCGCAGAGCGTGCTTATGGAGAGTTCCGACTATCATTCGGGCGAAAATTCACGCTCGTTCATCGGCGTTCATCCTATCGCCACATTTGCCGTAGGCCACGATCAGGTGGTTTCCACCTTTCCCGATGGAGCCACAGAGTCGTTTCCTGTTGATCGCCGAGCCAAAGGTGCTGCGAAGGAATGCGTCTCGAAGGCACTTGCCGACTTCATCCATCGCTTCCATGTGGTGGGCGAGGGGAGCCACTTCTGCGGACTCTACGGCTACACCACGTTCAACGCCGTACGCTATTTCGAGGACATTGCCGTGAAGGACGAGACGATGGAGGAGAACGACGCTCCTGACATCTGCTATGTGTTCTATCGCGATATCATCGTTTTCGACCATTTCAACAATCGCATGACGCTCGTCACGCTCACGCCAGCCTCCGATGAAAGTGAGACAAAGGCTTCAGCGCAACTCTCGGCGCTCGAACTGGCCATCAATCGTGCCAATATTCATCCCTACGACTTCCATCCAGTAGGAGATGTTTCGTCGACACTCACCGATGAGGCCCACAAGCGCAATATTACGCAGTGCATTCGCCATTGTCTGCGTGGAGACGTGTTCCAGATTGTTATTTCCCGACGTTTCATGCAGCGCTACGAGGGTGATGACTTCAAACTCTATCGCGCACTTCGGAGCATCAATCCTTCTCCCTATCTGTTCTACTTCGACTTCGGAGGCTTCCGCATCTTCGGTTCCTCGCCTGAGACCCACTGCCGCATTGAGGGCAACCGTGCCTACATCGACCCTATTGCCGGAACAACGCCTCGCACAGGCAATCCCGAACAGGATAGGAAGAACGCAGAATACTTGCGCAATGATCCGAAGGAGAATGCGGAGCACGTGATGCTCGTCGACCTGGCCCGTAACGACCTCTCGCGCCATTGCCACGATGTTCATGTCGATTTCTACAAGGACATGCAGTTCTATTCCCACGTTATTCACCTCGTCTCGCGCGTGTCGGGAACCATCGATGAGGAGGGCGATGCTGTAGAGAAGCGCATCAAGACATTCGTCGACACCTTCCCTGCTGGTACGCTTTCGGGTGCTCCGAAGGTGAGAGCGATGCAGATTATCTCCGATCTGGAACCACACAACCGTGGTGCCTATGGAGGCTGCATTGGGTTCATTGGTCTCGATGGCGACCTCAATCAGGCCATCGTCATTCGCACGTTCATTGCCCGTAATGGAGAACTGTGGTTCCAGGCAGGCAGCGGCATCGTAGCGAAGAGCAGTGACGAATATGAACTGCAGGAGGTGAATCACAAACTCGGTGCACTCCGGAGAGCCATCGAAATGGCAGAGATGCTATAGGCTATTTGCTACCTGAGATCAGTTCTTTAGTTTATTCAACTAAAACATCAACGAAACAATGAAATCTGAACATATTCAAGTAGTTATCGTCGATAATTACGACTCGTTTACCTACAACCTTGCCCATCTCGTGAGGCAGTTGGGAGCCAGTGTAACCGTTATGCGCAACGACCAGTTTCAGTTGCGCGAACTGCAGCCCTTCGACAAGATTATCCTCTCGCCAGGTCCGGGCATTCCTTCGGAGGCAGGCCTGCTGCTCGACGTCATTCGCACCTACGCTGGGCATAAGCCCATTCTTGGAGTGTGCCTGGGGCATCAGGCCATCGGCGAAGCCTTTGGCGCTCGTCTGGAGAATCTCTCCGACGTGTTCCACGGTGTGGCTACACCTTGCCACCTCACGGCTCCTTCGCCACTTTGGGAGGGACTCGATTCCACCATCACCATCGGCCGCTATCACTCGTGGGTGGTCAGTCGTGAGCAGTTGCCTGACTGCCTTGAGGTGACCGCTGAGAGCGACGAAGGACAGATCATGGCACTTCGCCATCGCCACTATGCCATCTTCGGCATTCAGTTCCATCCAGAGAGTGTCCTTACTCCTGATGGCACCACCATCGTCCGCAACTGGCTCGAGATGGAGTAGGAGCAGGGTAGTTGCCCTTTTTCCATTGTCCTCTCTCTGCAGTTTTCTTCTGCAAAGAGTAAAAGCACGCCTTTCGACCATATAGAGCAATGCTTTTGACGTTAGAGAGCAATACTCTTTGGGGGTATAAAGCAATGCTCTTTGGGGGTATAGAGCAATGCTTTGTATAGTAGAAAGACGTGCTTTCTATAGTCTAAAGGCATCCTTTCTGCAACCTAAAACACATGCTCTCTGGGGGTCTAAACACATGCTTTATATAGGTCGTGAGCAATGCCTTGCTGGGTCGTAAGCAATGCTTTGTAGACAGCATTCACAGCGTGTTGGCTGGGGGCGAATACTGTGTGCTATGCCGCGTTTTAGGGGGTATGCGTGCAGTCACAGTAGATTTATGGGGGCATGTGTGCTGTCACAGTAGATTTTAGTGGCAGGGCGAAGTGCTATCTCAGCAGGTCGTGTGGGAGTTCAGACGCGCTATCTCAGCAGGTCGTGTGGGAGTTCAGACGCGCTATCTCAGCAGGTCATGTGGGCAGAGATATTATTCGATGGAAGGCGTCCCTTCGCGTCGAGTGCCTGCAGGACTATTCTCTGGCGCCAGGCCCCTTGCTCCTTGTCCCTTTGACTTTGCAAAGTTACTAAAAAATTGTAAGTTATGCAATAGTTTGGTCTCAAGAAAAATTTCTAAAATATGTAAAATTTTCGACGTAATTGTTAATGGAATTAAAAATGACACATGTCACATTGTCACATGTCACTTTAAGAGGTTCGGGTATCGCCCTAAAAACACTCTCATCCTATGGGTTATATTATATTATAATATATTATAATATAATATAAAATTTATATACTTATATTTTATTACTATTTGACTATAAAATTTATCAATTTCAAACAAGATTTTCCCGATGTAGGCTTTTACCCATTTCGGTAACTCTTTATTGTGACATGTGACGGTGTGACGTGTGACTTTTAATAAACCAACTTGTCTTTTACTATTTTCGGTGGTTCTTCTGCAATTTAGTTGAAAAGTAAATGCTCCATCACCATTTTGTTTCTGAGCAGTTCAATACCCGCCCTTCCGTACATTAACCGTTTTATGGCTTTCAGTTTGTTGACAAACCCTTCCGTTATTCCGTTAGTAA
>JAILFH010000016.1 GCA_024697645.1 Prevotella sp. | reverse complement strand
ATAGAAGAAGTAGCGGGCAACGCCCTCGCTGACAATTCGTTGCGACACGCTCAGTCCTGCAGCACGTGCAGTCGTCGTCAGTTCATCGGTTGGTTCAAAGTAAGCGGCAGGATATTCCACGTCGAACTGTATTCCGTTGATAGCATCGTAGTTGTTCAGCGAAACATCCACGGCCAGCGGGTCACCCTGATAGATGTCAGTTGCCGAGAACGACAGATAGTTTGGTGCAAAGCGATTACCTGTCACCTTCACATTCCATACGCGCTGCTCTGGGTCGTTGCAATAGATCTGCATCGTCGTCTCATAATCGCCTTCCGTTGTACTCGGATAAACCACCGTCAGAGTCGCAGAACTATTAGCTGCAATTGTCATCGGCAGTTGTTGTTGCACGTAGAAGTCCTCCTTATCGAACACCACTCGGCTGATGATCAATGGTGCTGAACCTTGATTCCTGACGCTAAGCGTTTTCACCGCGTCCTGAGTCACGGGCGTCGCTCCCATCGCCAAAGTCGAAGCGGCGTAGATGCGTGGACTCTTGATGGTGATGGTTGCTCCATAATCGGCAGAACAGACATTCGTCACTTGATCATTGATGGTCGCCGTCAGCAGGCACTTCGAAGCTTTCAGCGTTACGCTGTTTCGGCCACGTAGCACAAACTGCATCGTGGCAAGTTCACCATCCTCACCCGTGAAGGGCTTGTCGTTGGGCGAATAGCAGATGATGCGCAAAAGACCATCGTTCACCGTAGCTACAATGGCATGATCTTGCTTGCGGCCAGACAATTGGAAACTGTTAGGCACATACTCTAAAGCATCGGGCAGGTTGAACTCAAACTGGAAACCGCTGATGGCATCCATGTTGTTCATAGTCAAGGCGACTGTTA
The DNA here is from genome assembly GCA_024697645.1 of Prevotella sp. GTDB lineage: Bacteria > Bacteroidota > Bacteroidia > Bacteroidales > Bacteroidaceae > Prevotella. Next base: position 6,467 of record JAILFH010000016.1, on the reverse strand, counting down.
CGGTTTCGTCGGCAACACCTGCTGCTGGCTGCACATGCAATTCGTTCACGGCGAAAGGTTCAGCTTTCAGTGTGATATTATTCAGTTTCGATATGCTGTTGCATAATACCTTCACCGTTTCACTCACCGTGCCTCGTTCCTCTGGTGCATACGTGATGTTGATGTTTTTGGAACTGCCTGCAGCTACAGTCAGCGGGAACAGAGTCGAAGAGGAGAACTTCGTCACGTAGTTGGCAAACTGCAGCCCCGTCACCTCCAATGGCTCGTTGCCTACATTCCTGACAGTCAGCGTCCTCTGATAGGTGCTACGGATGGGTACTCGACCGAAATCAATCGTCATAGAACTATACTCTGCCTTGGCACATCGGATACTCACCAAACCGTTTTGCACGGTTCCCGTAACGCTATTACCGTCGGTATCTGTCAGGATGAGTTTCGAGGCAGCGAGTGTGATGTTTTTGGGCTGGTTGCCTAACTTCAGTCGAAAGGTAGCCACATCGCCTTCCGTACCAGTGATGGCGGTCATACCCAACGAGTAGACCATCAGGCTCAGCTCGCCATCCTTCATTCCTGCCGTCACACTATGACTCCCACATCGGTCAGTCAACGTAGCAGAGCCTTCCACGAACGACAATTCTTCGTCCAACGGGATAAGCAATTGCAGGGCAGCGATGTTGTCGCTATTCTGCATAGCGATGCTTAGCGTCACCTCGTCGCCTGGTGCTCCACTTGCCGTACCTATTGTAACGATATTGTCAGCTCGAGCCCCTACGCCAAAACATAGGAGCAAGGCTGCCAATACCTTAGTTAACGTACTTTTCATTTTTCACTTTTCATTTTCAACGTACAACCTTTACTCCGTTGATAATGTAGACACCCTTCGGCAACTTCTGCAGGTCGCTAGCGTTACCAGAGATTTTGCGACCTTGCAGGTCGTAGATGCCGCCAACTGTCATCACATCGCGAGCCATACGGTCAATCTTGTCGACGGTTGTACTTTCAGCAATGATGTTGTGGCCGTTACGGTCGCTGAGGCGAATATCGGCAATCTGTGCATCGCCAATGATTAGGATGGCGTGTTTGCCAGCCTTGAGTGTCTTGCCGTTCATGTTGTAACCGAGGAACAAATAGTCATTATCACTCAGCCAAGCCGACGTGTGCTCAAATCCCTTCATGTCCTCAGCAACAGTGATCAATTTTTCATTGTTCTCTTTTAATTTTTCACTTAGCGACAGCTGCACCTGAACACCAGCAATCTCTACAGGGCTATCTACATACACGACACCATCTTCAATCGTGTAAGAAGCTACAGCAGCGACAGAAGCCTTTGCCTCCGAATTGGGATTCATAATCTGCTTGATAATGCCGATGACGTCAAGAATATCGATGGAAAGGTCTTCGTTCATGTCGGCAGCTTCAAAGATGAACGGCTTCGGCTGCTGACCTGCAGCATAGTTCACCGTAGTAATCACATCAGCCACGTCTACATCACCACTACCGTTAGCATCACCCTTTGTAGAAGTCAGTGGAGTAACAGCAACCACGTTCGAAACATCGAACTCCTTCAGGTCCGTAGAGAGTACGCGATATAGATAATAGTAAGTAGTACCTGGTACAACGTCGTAGTCGGTATAGGCTGTTGTCTCAATGTCAACAATTTCATCGTTGATGCGAATCGTATCAGCCTTTCCGGCTTCATCAATGGTGTAACGATAGACATTGAATCCAAGGGCATCCTCAAAATTATTCTCATCGTTGTTCCACGTCAAGTTCACCTTACCCATTCCTGCCTCAGCAGCAAAGCCTGTAGCCATTGAACCAGCGGCCTGCACGTAGATATTGAATCGTGTCTTCTCGTAAGGAATTTCGAAGTATTCATTATCCTCTGCACCATAGACGTAGATACGATTCAGGCCATCACTCTTGGTCTTACCCGTAATGGTTTTGTAGGCAGTATAGATAGTGCCTTCTTCATTCCAAGAGCCATCTTCTGCAACTATTTGCTGTGTCCAAGGATCACGTAGTCCAAATGAAATTTTAGGCGTCACTTCTTTATTCATCGGTCGATTGAAATACACTTCAAACTTATGCTTGCCAATACCAAGGGGCGGTAACATATCAAACTCGTCCTGGGCATCGTAACCATTTACAACTACTTTCCAAACGATGCCATGAGCCTCAGAAACTGGTGTCGTTAGTATATTGCTAAGATCTGCTTTTGCATAAGTTTCTGGTGCATTTCCAAGTTCAAAAATATAAGGTCTAATGTAATCTTCTTTACTAGTTCCAAAGTATGAAGGCTCGCTGGAAGTAATTATCATGGGTGTGTTATAATAACAAGTAATTGAATATCTTTTCCCATAATAAGATCCTGAAATTGAACTATTAGCATAATTGTCAAAATAGTTGTTTGAGTTAATAGAACCATAATCCGGTAAACTACGAGTCCTATTGTCATAATCCGACCACAAATTATGTACAATGTTTGATTGCTTCATGGTTATTCCAAATCTTGCTTGTTCTTCTGAATCAGAGAGCCACGTCCATCCTGCATTCATTTTTGAAGATACTATGTTATTACGCATTCCCCCTGTATTATTGAAGAAATAATAAGGATGGCCACTTAACTCAGAGAATATACAATCGATAGCATAGGGATGTCTTTTGCTTTTATTGTTAAATAATACTTTTTCAATCACACAATACGAAATAGTATCTCTTGTGCCCTGAGACGAAATTCCTGCCCAAGTTTTATTTTGTTCATGGCATGTAAAAACAATAGGATTATCAGGATTTCCATTAGCATGTAAATTCCCATAAACTGCCAACCCCATTCCTTGAGCAAATTCTAATCGAGAACCTGGTTCAATGGTTAGTGTAGCGCCATCCATTACACCCAAATTTTCATTAACATAGTAGATATGGTCAGCTGTCAATGTCATGTCTTCTGAAATCAAACCATTGATTTTTACTACATTATTTACGACCATTGTAAAATGCCCCTCATAAATGACTTCGCTTTCATCACAAGTGGCCACGAACTTCATCTTAATATGTCTACCATCTGCAACGTCCTCTGCTATTTTTAACTTAAGAGGGTTCAGTGAGACACCCTTACCATAAGCATCGAGATGCAAACCAAAATCAACTATACCAGTTAAAATCTGAACCGTATTTGGGTCTTCAAATTCATCTCCCATCTCTAAATGCATTTTGATATTAGATGCAGGGCCAAAGGTCGTGCGGATAACGGGATATAGCAATACTGTCTCGCCAGCATCGATTTCTCCATCCCCACTATAATCTTCTTCAGTTTCTTCTGACAATTCCTTTCGTTCCCGATACATTATCTTCATGAGATCAAGTTCAGCGGGACGTTTTGCTAAGCGATAAGCCTGTGCTATATTGTCAGTATGCAAAAGGTCACCCCATAGGATTTCTTGCGTATCATAACGCTTCACCATTTTCAATGCTGAGATAGCACCAGCAACCAAAGGTGCTGACATTGAAGTACCGCTAAGGGTCTTATAGCTGCCTCCTGGAATTGTACTCAACATTTCAGTACCTGGCGCTTTTAGTTCATAATTGAAACCATCCGGATCTTGTAATGATGAGGTAGAGGAATAGTTAGGGCCGTCACAGTCATAATTGCTGAATCCTGCTACGTTTCCTTCCTGATTAGTAGCTTGCACGCCAAGAACAAATGAATAGGCTGCTGGGAACATGGGGCCGTAGGGCATCAAAGGTTTGCAAACTGGCAATATTTGAAGTCCATCATTACCTGCAGCGGCAACGATGACGGCCGACTGATATGCCATTTCTAGCGCTTGGCGAAGCGCTTTGCTATTCGCGTATGTTCCCAAAGAGAAGTTCAGTATTGTTGCACCATTGGCAATGGCATAGTTTACACCTTTCACAATGGTAGCCACATCGCCTGAGCCATCGCTCTGCATAACTGTGACCGGCATAACAATTGCCTTGGGATTTGCACCGATAATTCCAATTCCGTTGTCGGAAGCAGCAGCGATTCCTGCTACATGCGTTCCATGCATGTTGTAATCGCGAATCTTACCTGTATTGTTGATGAAATCCCAACCATGCACGTCGTTCTTGAATCCATTGTTATCATTGTCATAACCTGATTCGCCCACTGATTCTTCTGTGTTTGTCCAAATATTTCCGACTAGATCAGGGTGATTGATGTCAACACCGGTATCGAGAATAGCTATGACGGGACGATTCTTGTTGATAATGGGCTTATTCCACAATTCTTTCACTCCATAGTCTTCCAGATACCATTGACTATTGAAGAAAGGATTCACATCAAAACACGAACTAATGACGTCATCGAGCGTATACAAACGATAGTTAGGTTCTGCAAATTCCACCTCATCTAATGCCTGTAACTGCTCCACTAATTGCATGGTTTCTTGCTGGTGTTCAGTCGAGATTTTCACACAATAAAGCTGTGAAAGATCCTTTTCGGCAACCACATCACCATTATAGGCCCGAGCCTTACGGAGCGAGCGTCCAGGTTTTTCATTAGGCAGCAACTGCTCCATCTCCTCAACGCCGAACTCCGCCAACACAGCATTCACTGCATTACGATCTACGGACATAAATTTGCCCTTAGACCGGCGAATGTTTACTCGATGTTCGTCTTTAAACTTCACCAACACCTGCCCAGGCACAAAATCGCAACTGGCCATTTGCTGATTAACTTTGTACACTTCATCCTCGTTGTCGTTGCTGACGACCTGCGAGAACATCGGCATGGCAACTGCCCATAGCAGCACCAGCGAGAAAAGAAAACGATACTTTTTCATGATTATACAGAATTTTTATTATGATTGATTATAAATACATATATGACCTACCGCCACCTATGAGTGGACAAACCTAATCGATTTTGCAAAGGTACAAAGAATTGAGCGAACAACCAAATTTTTATTTGAATTTTTCAAATTGAATGGTAAAATGCGCGTCATCAAGTGAGTTTGATTAGCCGAGTAGAGGAATTTGAAGATATTGTCACCGAAGATAGAGATAGCGAAAAACAAGAGAGAAACACAGAATGAGCGCATTCAAAAAGAAAAAGTCGGAAAAAAATTTGGAGTTTCGAACGATTTACCTTACCTTTGTAGGTTAGAATGATTACTCTAAAACCTACAACGATATGAAGAATCTGAAGAATTATGCAATTGCAGTGGTAGCAGCCGTGCTGTTCTCGGCATGCGGCACTACTCGCACCGTCCCCCTCACGGGACGCAAACAAAACCTGTTGATCAGCGACCAGGAAGTGTTGTCGCTGAGCTCACAGGAGTACACGAAGTACATGCAAGGTGCCAAGAAGTCGGCCGATGCCACAAACACCGCTATGGTGCAGCGCGTCGGTCAGAAGCTGGCCAATGCTGTGCAGAACTATCTCACGAACAACGGCTATGCCAACGAGTTGCAAAACTACGCCTGGGAGTTCAACCTGGTGCAGGACAAGAACGTGAACGCCTTCTGCATGCCTGGCGGAAAGATTGTCGTCTACGAAGGCCTATTGCCTGTGACGCAGAACGAGGCCTCGCTGGCCATTGTGCTCGGTCATGAGATTGCGCATGCTGTTGCTAACCACTCTGCCGAACAGATGTCGAAGCAGATTAAGCAGCAGTATGGCTTGCAGATTGGCTCCGCCGTAGCTGGTGCACTGGGCATGGGAACCAACACGCAGAGTATTGCACAAGTCATCGCACAGTATGGTCTGCAGTTCCGCAACTTGAAGTACTCGCGCGACCACGAGACCGAAGCCGACCGTATGGGCTTGATCTTCGCCGCTATGGCCGGCTACGACCCAAATGTGGCCGTAAGCTTCTGGCAGCGTATGGCCGCCAGCACGGGTAGTGCCTCAGCAGAGTTCCTGAGCGATCACCCGAGCGATGCCACTCGCATCAACAACATCCAGACGAAGTTCCTGCCCGAGGCTCTGAAGTACTACAAGCCGCCTGTGCAGACAACCACGACGACCTCAGCCAAGAAGGCTTCATCGACAAAGTCGACAGGCACTCGCAAGGTTTCAACGACAAAGAAGTCTACGACGAAGAAGCGTTAACTCCCGCTTCAGGCATACGACGAAAAAGCTAAAGCATGGCTCCGCATCCCGTGGAGTCATGCTTTTTTCATGTGATAGCAATGACTTTGTGAGGCCAGAGCAATGCTTTGGGCTTACAAGAGCATTGCTTTCGGAGGCTGGGAGCAATGCTTTTGGAGGCTGGGAGCATTGCTTTTGGAAGCTGGGAGCAATGCTTTTAGAAGCTGGGAGTTATGCTTTTGGAAGCTAGGAGCTATGCTTTTGGCCCCTTTTCCCCTGCTTCTGCAAACTTTTGAGAACTGCGCAGGCATTGGTTGGAGGCTATTTTTCGATTGCGAACTATTGCAAACCAATTTTCTTGCAAGTTCCGTTTTTTAGTATTATCTTTGCA
>JAILFH010000089.1 GCA_024697645.1 Prevotella sp. | reverse complement strand
TCCGAAAAAATGTGTACTTTTGCCCATGGTTATGTTTGTTTATGTTTGGCGACTGCAAAGATAACCAAAAGGGCTGACACCTTTGAATGGTGACAGCCCTAATTTTGTCTGATGAATCAATGTTTAGCGGACAGTAATAATAGTCTTATTTGAACATAACCTGTTAAGTTCATTCTTCATTATCTGTTCTGAAGAGTACATTCCAGTTCCTCTTACATCCTTTATCGAGAATGTAGGATACCCATGAATTGCCCTATCCTTTATCCACTTTTGAAGAGTCATATAGAAACTTTTTGTTGCAAAAGTAATAAAAATATTATTATCTCGTGCATATTTTGCTCAAAATCTTCATCTTTATGGCCCATTTTATTGAAAAAGGAACAATTTAGCCACTCAATACAACACTTTTGCCGTCCAAAAGAAAAGAGAAGCAAATTGTTTGAGCCCACATCACCGATTACTATGCCAACCAGGGAAAAATTTCCCTCGTTCATGCACAATACAAAAACGCAGATTAGGCATCATTTGATGAATTTAAATCATTTGATGAATTTAAAAATCATTTGATGAAATTAATAACGGGCAGCGCCAGTTATAAAGGCTGACGACTGCCCTAAAGAGAGAGTTTATAGTGTAATTAATGTGTTAATATCCCATACGTGAAGTATCCACGGCCTTGGTTTTCTTCTCCTTAAAGCCGCCAAAGCGATAAACGGCTGTGAGTGACACAGTGGGAACTTGCAACCAGACTTTCATGGTATAGTCTTGGTTACCAACCTTAGAGCGAGTATAGAGATGGTTGTTCAGGAGGTTTGCCCCATCAACAATGACGCTCCATTTCTTGTTGTCTGACGTCCAACGGATGGACGCACTGAGGCGGAAATAGGAATCGATGTCGTAAACGCCTTGGATTGCCCCCGACTGGAAGAATGGATTCAGCATAAGCATGAGATTGTGGCGCTTCATGAGTTTGGCTGCCAGATTACCACCAAGAATTGTTGAAAAGTGATGGCGGTTGAATGGCAAATCAAAGAATTGGTCGCTCTTATCATGGCGATAAAGGCCTGTCAGGTTGACATTACCATTTAGCCACTGACCCGCACTAAATCGTACGGATGCATAGATGCCCACAAGATTGGAATAATTGAAGTTGGTTTCCTTCATGATGACGGCCATGCGGTCGGAAGGCTGATAGGCCAATTGTACAGCATAATCGGGTTGCAGACTCACAAAAGTGCCTAATGTATAGCGCTGCTTGAGTTGCCACATCAGGTCAAACTTATAATTTGATGACGGCTTAAGGTCTGGATTACCCCAAATCTCGCTATAGGATGAAGTATAGAAGATGTGGTTCATAGTGCTCCAATAAGATGGGTACACGCTCGACGAACTAAGTGCAAAGTTGAGCAAGTGGTTCTTGTTGACATTCCACATTAGGCTGAATGAGGGATAAATACGCCAGTCGTTCCACTTCGGAGCATGATATTGTTCAGCCTCCAGTGAGGCTTCCATTGACAATGCAGGACTGAATTGCTTGCTGAACCCGGCATAAAAGTCAAGAATACGCTCGTCGTAATTCACATGACTGGTGGCATCGGGTAGTTCTCTTCCTTCCGTATCTACTGTTGTCTGATAACTGTCATTGCCAGTGAACTGCGCTTCCACACCATAGTTCAGTTCCCAGTTATGGCCTAAATCGTGTGTCTGGTCAGCCGTAAATAGCCACTTGTTGATTTGCTGATCGCTGACTGCCGAGAGATTTCGAGTTTCATCGTACAACTTACTATCCAAGTGTTGTGTGTGAGGGTTCTGATAGTTCGTATAAGAAGCACTGAGTTGCAAGCCGAAGGGTGTAGAATAACTGGCATCTACGTTGTGCAGGTATTCATGATGCCGTGACTTCTGAATGGCCGTTTCCACTCCTGTAGTCGTATTGGCACCATTGCTTAATTCCCATGATCCTGTATAGGCAAGACTCAGCCTATTGTCCTCAGCAAAGGCATAGTCCATACCAAGACGGTAGTTGTGTTTGAGATGTCTGCTCACGCGCTCGATGCAATCAGAATAGTCAATACGCTGGTTGCCCAAGGGATGGTGTGCCTCGTGCTCCGTTTTCCCGTAAGCATCGCCATAGCCATAAGAATAAGAAGCATCCAAACCAAACTTTCCCGATTGGTAAATCGCGCTGGCTTTTCCTTGTCCATAACCATATTTGGTTTGTTGATAATAACCTTGCAACTGCCCTGATAACTGATGGGTTCCAGCATAGTCCTTAGTGATTACATTAATAGCCAAACCACGAGCATGATATTTGGCGGGAGCAGAGGGCAATATTTCTGCCTTTGCCAATTGTGAGGCAGGCATGTTCTTCAATCGTTCTTTGACTTGCTCGGCACTGAGCGTCGTTGGTTTTCCGTTGATGATCAGTGTTACTGAGCGTCCAGTGAAAGTAAGTCCATCGCCAGTATCTATCACTCCTGGAATACGTGTCAATGCCTCATAGGCGTCATCAGCAGGAAGAATCTCCAACAGTTGGGGCATCTGGTAAGTAAGGTGTCCGTTCTCTGCCTTCACTATCTGGCGTTCACCTTTCACCGTAACGTTTTTCAAGGCATAGGTGTCAGGTTGCATGCGTATCATTCCCATTTCTGGCTTGTTGCAAAGTTTGTAGATGGTCTTATAGCCAACATAGGAAATGCGGGCAAGGACTTTCTCCTGTTCGTAGGGAACGGCGAAATAACCGCTTTCGTTAGAGACACCGCCACTTAGCATTGTAGAGTCCGCGGGATTGAGAACCGCAATGTTGGCGTAGGCTACAGGCTGGCCTTTCTCATCAACAATAGTGCCTTTAAGATGGCGCTCAGTCTTGTGGGTGCATTCCACAAATATCTTGCGCTCTTCGGGGTTCTCCTCCTCAACAGTCATACGGATGGGATAGAAACCAATCATCTGCTGAATGACATCAGGCAGGCTCTTGCGCTGGACAGTCGTCGTAATGCGGAAGTCCTCCAGTTCGTCGTAGAGGAAAAATATCGTGTAGTCGTTAGACTCCTGGCTCAGTTGGCGCAGGGCCTCGCTGAACGACACATTATTGTAACTGCGTGTGACACGCTGGGCTTGCACTCCTATGGTCAGCAGGCAAGCGAATAGGATTATCAAAGTTCGTCGCATAGCCTTTTACTCCACGATTAGTTGGTTATCTTTCAGCGTGACATGTATACGTTCGAAATGATTTAGGTCACTGGCCACCTGCTCTATTCCCTGCTGGCGGTTCCAGACAAAATGGAAACGCAACTGGCGGGTCTCTTCGTTCTGGTATTTGACTTCCACACGATATTGAGCGGCTATCTCGGCCAGCATTTCTTCGAGAGGGATGTTATCATAGACCTTGGGTTGGACTGAGACGGTATCCGTTGTAAGGGTATCAGCGGGAATGATGCCGTTGGAATCCTTCGCCGAAGATGGTTGTTCAGCGCCTGTCTGCTCAATTTGAGCATTCTGCTTCTGATATCGCTGCACGATGTGGATGGCGGCAAAGGCGATGCCCGATGCAAAGAGTAAGCCAATGAAGGAAGCGGCAATTTTCGAAAATGAAGAATTCCGCGAGTGAGCAACATCGGTTCCAAATTCAGCCGATGGATTCAAATGAGATTGCTCCTTATCTTCTTCCCTGATTGCTTTTCGTTCAAACCGATTCCATGCTGCGTCCAGATCTTCGGCCTTCGCTGTCTTCTCATGGCGATAACTCTGTTTTGCCATTACCATAAGACGGTAGGCCTCGCGCGTCTCGCCGTCGCTGTCGATGATGTCGCGGATTTCCTGCTCGGAATATTGCTCCGGATGGTCGAGCATTTCCAGTAATCTGATGATGTTTGGATTCGTTTCCATATCTTCTGGTTTTTATTGTCTGAATTGTTTCTGAACACTTTGGATAGATTGACTGAGATACTTGAAGACGGTTTTGAGGTTCATGTCCAGTTGCTGGGCAATTTCCTTCAGCGAAAGGCCTTCCTCGAAACGCAAGTGGAAAATGGTGCGGTGAGGCTCTTTCAGATGACTGTCGGCATATTCGCGGACCTCGTCCAGCGTCTTCAGTCGCGCGTCAATAGATTGCCAGTCGGCTGCGGTTTCAATGGCATAGAGGTTCTTGACTCGTTCTGCTATGCTCTTTTGTCTGATACGGTTGAAGCAGCCATTGCGTACCGCCGTCATCAGATAGCCCCGCATTTTCTCCTCGGCAGGAGCGATGTCGATTTCCATGAGCCTCATGAATACATTCTGCACAATGTCCTCGGCCTCTTCGTCATCATACAGCAGCGTTCTGGCCAGATGAATCATCTCGCTGTAATGCTGGCAGAAGAGCCTGTGAAGTATCGTCTTTTCAATCATTCCAATGTCGTAAAAATGTCCTCTTCCGAGGGACGTTCTATATAATAGACAATTCAGAAAGCCGTTTTTCTACGGAAACGCAAACTTTTTTCGTTTTCTGTTCGTAATGCTTGTTTTAGGAAACTGTTGCAAAGTTACTAAATCTTTTGAGAATACGAGGCATTGGAATGCTGAAAGTGGTTGCAAAAACAAACTGCCATAAAATGCTCAAAGGGTTGCCTCTCGGCACCCCTTTGCTGCGATTATACAAAAACATTATGAACCAACGGCCACTCTCAGCCGGTGAAAAGTTCTAACAAAAACTCGTTTGCGCTGCAAAGGTACGACGATTTTTCCACTTCGACAATACCTAATAATTATGAAATTGAACGGCACCTCTGCCTAAAAACTTCACATTTTATCACGATTTCTACGCAAATCAGCACGAAAACTCTCTAAGACAATCGCGACGGCCTTTCGAAATGCTCACGAAATACTACTGTCCAAAATCTCGCTTTCTTCACTCGCAAATGTAAAATAAATAGGTAAAGAAGAACCAATTTTCAATTTTTTGCAGTATCTTTGCAGCAGATTTAGGAACAAAGACCAATGGACTGCACGAGAAAGCGTCTTCTAGGCATGACCCTCGCTGAACTCAAGGAGATGGCGAAGGAGTTAGGTATGCCCGCCTTCACAGGTGGACAGATTGCTCAGTGGCTCTATCAGAAGCATGTGATGAGCATCGACGAGATGACGAATCTTTCGAAGCAGAACCGCGAACGCCTGAAGGCTGCGTATGAGGTGGGAGCAATGGCGCCTGCCGATGGTCAACACTCGGTCGACGGCACGGTGAAATACCTATTTCCCGTGAGGTGCAAGAAGCGCGCGAAGGTTGCTGCCGAAGCCGATGACGAGTCTGGCAAGGAGGGCAAGGCGTTTGTCGAGACGGGAACTGAGGCTAAGGCGTTTGTCGAAACGGTGTTCATTCCCGATGGCGAACGCGCCACGCTGTGCGTTTCGTGTCAGGTGGGCTGCAAGATGAACTGTCTGTTCTGCCAGACCGGCAAGCAAGGCTGGGAAGGCAATCTGGAGGCCGCCGACATTCTGAATCAGATCTATGCCCTGCCCGAGCAAGACCGACTGACGAACATCGTGTTCATGGGTCAGGGCGAACCGATGGACAACCTCGACGCCGTACTTCGCGCCACTGAGGTGCTCACTGCCGACTGGGGCTGGGCCTGGAGTCCGCGCCGCATCACGGTGAGTTCGGTGGGAGTGCGCGACAAACTGAAGCGATTCATTGAGGAGAGCGAGTGCCACGTGGCCATCAGCCTCCACTCCCCACTCCACGAGCAGCGCGCCGAACTGATGCCTGCCGAGAAGGCAATGCCCATCGAGGAGGTGGTGGAACTGCTGCGCAACTACGACTTCGCCCATCAGCGCCGCCTGTCGTTCGAGTACATCGTGTTTGGCGGTCTCAACGACTCGCGAGCCCACGGACGCGCCATCATCAACCTGCTGAAGGGTCTCGACTGCCGCATCAACCTCATCCGCTTCCATCAGATTCCCGACGTTCCGCTTCACGGAGCCGACGAAGCCACGATGGAGCGACTTCGCGACTATCTGACCCAGCACGGCATCTTCACGACCATCAGAGCCTCGCGCGGACAAGACATCTATGCTGCCTGCGGACTGCTCTCGACGGCTCGTCAGAAGGCAAAATGACAATTCACAAGTGACAATTCACAAATATGATTTGCTTTGTGGAAGAACGGGGAACTTGTTCCGCCGTCAGAAGGCCAAGTGACAATTTACAAATGACAAATCACAAATATGATTTGCTTTGTGGAAATAATGGGGGACTTGTTCCGCCGTCAGAAGGCCCAGCAGGACGCTATTTCATAAAATAGAACACAACAAATTTCAACAAATATGGAAGAAAGAAAACTTCGAATTGCCATCACGCATGGCGACACCAATGGAATTGGATACGAACTAATTTTTAAAACCTTTGCTGCCCCCGAGATGCTCGAACTCTGCACGCCGATCATCTACGGCTCGCCCAAAGTGGCTTCCTATCACAAGAAAGCCCTTGGCGTAGAGACTCCGTTCAGCATCGTCAATTCGGTTGACGACGTGCGCGACGGCCGTCTGAACCTGCTCACCTGCTTCGAAGACGACGTGAAGGTGGAACTCGGAACAGCGACTCCTGAGTCGGAGAATGCGGGTGTGAAGGCACTCATCAAGGCCGTTGAAGACCAGAAGAACGGTTGCTTCGACGGACTCGTGCTCGCTCCGCTGAACAGGAATCAGGAACTGCTGAAGCGCGGTCTGGTGGTACTCACCAACGAGCGTCTGCGCATTGGTCTGGCAACTTACGACGTAGCCCTGAAGGATGTGGCTGCGGAGATTAGTCAGGAGAACATCGAGAAACGCCTTGAGACGCTCTTCAACATGCTTCGCCGCGACTATATGATCAGCAATCCACGAGTGGCTGTGCTCGCACTGAATCCGAAGGGCAACGGCACCGAGGAGGAGGAAATCCTGAAGCCCGCCATCGAGCAGATGGAGAGCAAAGGCTATCAGGCATTCGGTCCCTATGCTGCCGACGACTTCTTCGGTCTGGCGCAGTATGAGGCATTCGACGCTGTGCTCGCTATGTACTACGATCAGGGTGCAACGCCCTTCAAGGCACTCACGAGCGATTCTTACGTGCTGAACGTAGCAGGTCTGCCCGTGGCTTGTGCCACATCGAGCGACGATGCTGAATTCAAGATGGCAGGCAAGGGAGAAGCCGACGAGGACTCGTTCCGTCACGCTATCTACGCAGTGATCGACGCTTGCCGCAACCGCAGTCAATACGACGAGCCGATGGCTAATCCGCTGCCGAAACTCTATCACGAGAAACGTGAGGACGGAGAGAAAGTGCGTTTTGCCGTACCTAAGAAATGAAGAAGAAATATCAAAACGGCTTTTTCATCTTCGGTCTGCTGGTGCTCATCATCATGGTGACACAACTCGACTTCGCAGCCGTATGGGCAGGACTGAAGCACGCAGGCTACTGGTTCTTTGCAGTAGTCGCGCTATGGGGACCGTTGTATATGCTCAACACGAGCGCGTGGTATCTCATCATCAAGACGCAGAAGCCCACAAAGGAACTCGCGCCCTTCATCGATGGGATAACGGCTGAGGGCAATTCAATCGCCGCCTTGGCTCAGCAGACTTGTGACGCGATGGCCGAGCAGACTTGTGACGTGATTGCGCAGCAATATGCTGAAATCATGGCTCCGCAGAAAGCCGAAGCAATGGGCCAGCAAGCATCTTCCGACACAACGGAAGCACAGGCGGCTCAAGAGAAAGCAGTTGATGACGCTTTGAACGCACCAATGGCTAATCAACAGCAGGCTGACGGCGCTTCGGACGCTATAGCCGCTAACCAGCAGCAGAAGCCTGATCCCAAACTGTCGTCAGGAACGGAGAACGTGCCGTTCTGGTGGCTCTACAAGATTACCATCAGCGGCTTTGCCCTGAACTATGCAACTCCGGGCGGACTGATGGGCGGTGAACCTTACCGCATCATGGAACTGGCACCGAGAATCGGTACTGAAAGAGCGTCGTCGTCGGTGATTCTCTATGCGATGACGCACATCTTCAGCCATTTCTGGTATTGGTTCCTCGCTATTTTCCTCTACATTCTGACGCAACCCGTCAACTTCTTCATGGGCACGCTGCTCACCCTTGTCGGCGCCTTCTGCATTCTCGGCCTTTGGTTCTTCATGGCGGGCTACAGGAAAGGTCTTGCCGTAAGAGTGATGAACCTGCTGCGTCATGTGCCGTTTGTGAAGAAATGGGCGCAGCCCTTCATTGAGCACCATCGTCAGCAACTCGACACGATTGACGCACAGATAGCCGCGCTGCACCGTCAGAATCCGAAGACCTTCGTCTCGGCCGTTCTGCTCGAAGTGCTTTGCCGCGTGGGTGCCGCGCTGGAGGTGTTCTTCGTGTTGCTCATCCTTATGCCATCGGTCAATTTCATTCAGTGCATACTCATTCTGGCCTTTACCTCGCTCTTCGCCAATCTGCTCTTCTTCATGCCCCTGCAACTCGGAGGCCGTGAGGGCGGATTCCTCATGTCGGTGAAGAATCTGGGAATGACGTCGAGCGCTGCCACACTTGTGGCGCTCATCGTACGTCTCCGCGAACTCATTTGGACTGGCATAGGACTTGCATTGATTAAATTGATCAAGAAACAATAGAAACTTATATTATCCACACACCAGACAATGCCAACTTACAATTTCGACAAACCCGTTGACCGAACCGGATCGGGCGACTACAAACACTGTGTGCTCGAGAAAATCTACGGACGAAACGACCTGCTGCCTCTCTGGGTGGCCGATATGGACTTCGAAACACCGCAGTTCATCACCGATGCGCTCCGGAAGCGACTCGACCACTCGCTCTTCGGCTACACCATCACCCCACCCGAACTCTGGCCTACGGTTCAGAAGTGGATTACCGACCATCATCAGTGGGAGACGCGGGAGGAATGGTATGCGTTCATTCCGGGCATTGTAAAGGGCATCGGTATGGTGATTAACGTGTTCACGAAGCCTGGAGACAGCGTCGTGATCATGCCGCCGGTCTATCATCCGTTCCGCCTCGTTCCTGAGGGCAATGGGCGAAAGGTCGTCAACTGTCCGCTGCGACCCGTGGGCAATACCTACGAGATTGACTTCGACCTTCTGGCTGAAGTCTGCGACGAGAGTTGTCGTCTGCTCATCCTGAGCAATCCTCACAACCCTGCAGGAATCGTCTGGCCACGTGAGGTGCTGCAGCAACTTGCCCACTTCTGCCATTCGCGCGGCATCATCGTCATCAGCGACGAAATCCACTGCGATATGGCTCTCTTCGGCCATCGCCACATTCCATTCGCATCGGTCAGCGAAGAGGCTGCTGCCTGCAGTATCACCTTCGGTGCTCCGTCGAAGACGTTCAACATTGCGGGTATCGTCTCAAGTTACGCCATCGTACCCAACGACGAACTGCGCGAGAAGTTCTTCAAATGGCTCGAGGCCAACGAGATGGACGCTCCGACCATCTTCTCGCCCATCGCGACGATGGCAGCCTTCAGTCAGGGTGAGGAATGGCGCCAACAGATGCTTGCCTATGTGGAAGAGAATATTCGCTTTGTCGAGACATTCTGTCACGAAAAGATTCCACAACTGAAACCCCTGCGCCCACAGGCTTCGTTCCTCGTCTGGCTCGACTGTAGGGAACTTGGTCTCAGCCACGACGAACTGGTCGATCTCTTCGTCAACAAAGCCCGTCTGGCACTCAACGACGGCGCTATGTTCGGACCTGGTGGCGAGGGATTCATGCGACTGAACGTTGGAACGCAGAGAAGTCTGCTTCAAGAGGCACTTTCGCGCCTGAAAGAGGCTATCGAGCATAAAATCAGTTAATTTTCTGCCAAAATTGCAGATATCTCGAATAAATTGTGTAATTTTGTCACCCCAAATGAATACGACTGAATTGCAAGAGGTCAAAAAAAGGTATAACATCGTGGGAAACTGCGATGCTTTGAACCGTGCTGTGGATATTGCCCTGAAGGTAGCATCCACTGATCTCAGCGTGCTTATCGTCGGCGAAAGCGGTGTGGGTAAGGAGATTCTCCCACGCATCATTCACGACAGATCGCCGCGACGCAAGGAACGCTATTTCGCCATCAACTGCGGCGCTATTCCCGAAGGAACCATCGACTCCGAACTCTTCGGACACGAGAAGGGTGCCTACACGGGATCGGTCGGCGAAAGCGAAGGCTATTTCGGTGCAGCCAACAAGGGAACCATCTTCCTCGACGAAGTCGGTGAACTTCCGCTTGCCACTCAGGCACGACTTTTGCGTGTACTTGAAAACGGAGAGTACATCCGAGTCGGAGGCACTCAGGTCAGAAAGACCGACGTGCGCATTGTTGCAGCAACCAACATCAACTTCCGCAAGGCCATCAGCGAAGGTCGCTTCCGCGAGGATCTCTACTACAGACTGCTGCAGGTGTCAATCCAGATGCCGCCTCTGCGCGAGCGAGGAAACGACATTCTGCAACTGTTCCGTCTCTTCGCGATGCAGATGGCCGAGAAGCACAAATTCCCCCGCATCACGCTCAGTGAGGAAGCCCAGCAACTCATGCTACGCTATAAGTGGCCGGGAAACGTGCGACAACTGAAGAACATCACCGAGCAGATGTCGGTGCTCAGCGAGAAGAGGGAAATCGATGCTGAGACACTCAGCCAGTTCATTCCCCAAGACCCCGAGAGCACTCAACTCGTGCCCATCACGCCCGCTGGATCTCACTCCTACGAGAATGAGCGCGAGATGCTCTACAAGATACTGCAGGAACTTCACGGCAACGTCAGTGACCTGCGTCGCGAGATGACCAGCCTGCGCAAACAACTCGACGAGGTGAGAGGACTGGGAGGCGCCAGTGCCTTTGGTGGTGTGGCTGCTTTCGAACCGGAAGCATCAGCACTGCCCACAGCCGTTCACAACTCCGAGTCTGAGCGCCCTGCACCTGTCGAGGATGCTGATGCTGAGGAAATCAAAGATCAGGAGAGTCTCAACCTGAATCAGATGAGCAAGCAGATGCTTGAGAAAGCGCTGGAACGCAACGGTGGCAACCGCAAGCGCGCCGCTCAGGAACTGGGCATCAGCGACAGAACACTCTATAGACGACTGAAACAGTATGGATTGGACAATAAATAGAACACTTGGCACTTTTTGGGTTGCGATATTGAGTTTTCTGCTCACGTCGTGCGCCTTCGAAGGCTATAAGTTCAACGGAGCCAGCATCGACTATTCGAAGATGAAGACCATCCAGATTGTCGACTTCCCCATCCGCGCAAGTTACGTGTGGGGACCGATGGGGCCCATGTTCAACAACCAACTGAAAGACCAGTTTGCTGATCACACGAAACTCACTCAGGTGAAACGCAATGGCGACCTGAAGATTGAGGGCGAGATCACGCAATATCAACAGCGTAATAAATCGGTGTCGAGCGAAGGCTACTCTGCTCAGGTGGAACTGTCGATTACGGTGAACGTTCGCTTCACCAATAACGTCGACCACACGCAGGACTTCGAGCGTTCCTTCACGGCAACGTCGACCTACGAGTCTACCCAGTCGCTCAACTCTGTTCAGGAAGAACTTGTCACTCAGATGGTCAAGGAACTTACCGACCAGATATTCAACGCGACTGTCGCCAACTGGTAATCAACTGTCGGCAACAAGTAAGTAAATAGTCGGCAACTGGAAATCAAACTGTCGGCAACTGGCAAGCAAATAGAACGCATCAAGCAGTAAGAGATATGGAAGTTTACGAACTCATCAAGCAGCCCAGACTCATGGACAAGGAGACCCTCTACGATCTCCGTGGTCTGCTGGCACTGCATCCTTACTACCAGACGGCGCGACTGCTCCTGCTGCAGAATCTCTATCTGCTCCACGATCCGACGTTCGACGAGGAACTCCGCAGGGCTTCTATCTACATCACCGACAGGAAGAAACTCTTCAATCTCGTAGAGGCTGCCCACTATCAGTTGAAGACCAAGAGTCAGGAGCCCAGCGCAAAGAAAGAGAATGCCGAAGCCGACAAACCGGAGAAGGGAAGCAGGATGATTGCACTGATCGACAACTTCCTCGATTCCATTCCGCAGGACGAAGAAGGCGAGAACGCCACCATGAGGAGGAAGCCCACTCCTGCTGACGCTACGGTCGACTATGTGGCCTATCTGCTTGAAACTGAGAACGAACTGCCCGATGCTGAAGTCGAAACGACGGCTCCCGAGATGAAGGGACAGAGTCTCATCGACAACTTCATCGACAACGAAGGAGGGAAAATTCATCTCAACGAGAATCCCGAATTCACACCCGAAACTGAAAATGAGGCAAAAGACGACGAAAATGATGCCGACGAAGGCTATTTCACCGAGACTTTGGCCAAAATTTACATCAAACAGGGCAGATATTCGAAGGCTTTAGAAATTATTCAGCGTTTAAATTTGAATTATCCAAAAAAAAATGCTTACTTTGCAGACCAAATTCGATTTTTAGAAAAATTGATACTCAATAGCAAGACAAATTAGAACATAAATAATAAATAAACAAACAAAACAAAAAAATGATTTACACATTATTCGTAATTCTCATCGTACTGGCAGCACTGCTCATGATTGGCATCGTGCTCATCCAGGAGTCTAAGGGAGGTGGTTTGGCTTCAAACTTCTCTTCCTCTAACCAGATTATGGGCGTCCGCAAGACTACAGACGTCATCGAGAAAGCAACATGGAGCCTCGCCGCTGCTATGGTTATCTTCAGCGTTGTTTGCGCTTATGTCGCTCCTACTGCTTCAACAGAGCAGAGCGTTCTGGAGAACGTTGCTACAGAGACTCAGACCACCAACCCGACTAACACTCAGGGATTCGGTGCTGGCCAGCAGGCAGCTCCTCAGGCTGGTGAAGCCGCTGCACCCGCTGCCGCTAAAGAGGCTGCTCCTGCCGCCGCTAAGGATGCTGCACCCGCTGCTGCTCCTGCTGCTGCCAAGGAAGCTGCTCCCGCAAAGAAATAACTCATCTGAGAATTGATTTCTTAACAAGATACGGGATTTGTTTGGAGTAACGGACAAATCCCGTTTCCTTTTTCTTTGCAGCCTCCATCAATCCAGTTGTCGAGGACTCCACCTATCCTGTTGCGAGGACTCCATCAATCCAGTTGTCGAGGACTCCATCAATCCAATTGTGAGGAAGTTGATGGTCGTAAGCAAAGTTCTTGATGTCTTTCGGAAACTTCCGCATGCAAATGCCAATTCCGAGGTCATAATCAACCAAAAACGTAACTTAAGACTAAGTAATCTCCGCATAGAGAACAACGAAGTCTCTGCTTGCAGAATGTGAATACGAAGGAATTCTCTGTAAACAGAAAAGAAATAGTTAGGTTTTCTCTACATACAGAAGAATAAATAACGAGTATTGCTCTGTTCGCAGAATTCAAGATAGCAGCAAGATCTCTGCCAACAAAATATATATTATATTATGTACGCGCGAGGCTTGCGGACGTCTCAAATAGAACAAAAAACAAAGATTCCAACACTGTAAATTTAGATTCATTCACAACATTCCCCGTTTGTTTTTGAATAATTCGTTACAAAATGAACTTTTTTGATTATAAATTGCAATAATTTTGAAAATAAATCTTCGAAATTGTTGCGTAATTCATAAAACTTGAGTAACTTTGCACCCATGTTTAAAATTTTTCGGGATAAAAAACAATCAATATGATACATAAATTGAGAAGTTCAGTGACGACGGAGGGTCGTCGTATGGCTGGAGCACGCGCACTCTGGGTAGCAACGGGTATGAAACGAGAGCAGATGGGAAAGCCCATTATTGCTATCGTGAATTCGTTCACTCAGTTTGTTCCTGGTCATACTCATTTGCACGAAGTGGGTCAGATTGTTCGTGAAGAAATTGAACGCATGGGCTGTTATGCAGCCGAATTCAATACGATTGCCGTCGACGATGGTATCGCCATGGGACACTCCGGAATGCTCTACTCGCTGCCTTCTCGCGACGTGATTGCCGACTCCGTTGAATATATGGTTGAAGCCCATAAGGCTGACGCAATGATTTGCATTTCCAACTGCGACAAGGTGACCCCAGGTATGCTGATGGCTGCTATGCGTCTGAACATCCCCACGGTGTTCTGCTCAGGCGGTCCGATGGAGGTTGGTCGCTGGCGCGGACAGAATGTTGACTTGATTTCGGCAATGGTCATGGGCGCCGACGATAGCGTCAGCGACAAGGATCTGGCTGAAGTTGAGCAATGCGCTTGCCCCGGTTGTGGCAGTTGCTCGGGAATGTTCACTGCCAACAGCATGAACTCTCTGACCGAAGCCATTGGTCTTTCGTTGCCCGGTAACGGTACCGTTCTTGCAACCCACACCAATCGCTTGGAACTCTTCCGAGAAGCCGCCCGTCAGGTGGTGAAGAACGCCTATGCCTACTACGAGTATGGCGACGAGAGCGTACTGCCTCGTTCGATAGCCACTCGTGAGGCTTTCCTCAATGCTATGACTGTTGACATTGCGATGGGCGGTTCGACCAATACGGTGCTCCATCTGCTGGCAGTTGCTCAGGAAGCCGAAGTCAACTTCACCATGCAGGATATCGACGCTCTTTCGCGTCGTGTTCCCTGTCTGTGCAAACTCGCACCAAACACTGCTAAATACGCCGTTCAGGACTGCAACCGCGCAGGTGGCATTCTGGGCATCATGAATGAACTCTGCAAAGGCGGACTCCTCGATAAGAACTGTCATCGCGTCGACGGAACAACTGTCGAAGAGGCTTTGGCAAAATATAGTCTCACTCCTGCCCTCTCGATTCAGGGCAACGACAAGGAAGACCCTCGTCGCATCTATCTGAGCGCCTCAGGCAACCATTTCTCAACGAAGATGGGCTCGCAGAGCGAATATTACGAGTCGCTGGATACTGACCGCAGCGAGGGTTGCATCCGCGACCTTGAGCATGCTTACACCAAGGACGGCGGTCTGGCTGTTCTCTTCGGCAACATCGCGAAGGATGGTTGTGTCGTGAAGACGGCTGGTGTCGACGAATCGCTCTGGCACTTCAGTGGTCCTGCTGTCGTTTTCGACTCTCAGGAAGACGCCTGCGAGGGAATCCTCGGTGGTAAGGTGAAGGCTGGCGACTGCGTCGTAATTACCCACGAAGGACCCAAGGGCGGCCCAGGAATGCAGGAGATGCTCTATCCCACTTCCTACATCAAGAGCCGTCATCTCGGCAAGGAGTGCGCACTGATTACCGATGGCCGATTCTCAGGCGGTACGAGTGGACTCAGCATCGGACACATCTCGCCCGAAGCCGCTTCGGGTGGCGCCATTGGCAAAATACAGGATGGCGACATCATCGAGATTGATATTCCCAGCCGTACGATTCGAGTACTTGTCGACGACGATGAGTTGAATGCCCGCGAGCAGCGCCCACTACAGCGCCAGCGTGAGGTTTCGAAGGCCCTTCGTGCCTACGCTCAGAGCGTATCGAGTGCCGACAAGGGTGGCGTGAGAATTATTGACTAACCGATGTGGTCACAGGCCGTTGCCCCTTGAGACACCGACCGAAACACATCGATATTGAACAAAAGAAAACAGAAAGGATTGTTTATATATGGATAATGGAATGATTACAGGTGCAGAAGCATTGATGCGCGCTTTGCAGGCCGAACAGGTGAAGACCATCTTCGGCTATCCCGGAGGCGCTATCATGCCTGTCTATGATGCACTCTATCGCTACACTCGCCCAGGAAATGCTGTGTTCAAGCACGTTCTGGTGCGTCATGAGCAAGGAGCGGTTCATGCCGCCGAAGGCTATGCACGCGTGAGTGGGAATGTAGGTGTGAGCATCGTCACAAGTGGTCCTGGTGCTACAAACACCATTACCGGCGTGGCTGATGCAATGATGGACTCTACGCCTGTTGTCGTCATTGCCGGACAAGTCTCTATTTCGGCACTGGGTACAGATGCCTTTCAGGAAGTCGACTTAGTGGGCGTTTCGCAGCCTATCTCGAAATGGAGTTATCAGATACGTTCAGCCGAGGATGTTGCCTGGGCTGTGAGCCGCGCCTTCTTCATTGCAAGAACAGGTCGCCCGGGTCCAGTCGTTCTCGACTTCCCGAAGAATGCACAAGTTGGGTTATGCAAATGGAATCCTGCCAAAGTCGATAAGGTGGCGGGATATATTCCCTATCCTAAACTAGACCAGACGGCTGTTGAAGAAGCGGCCAAACTCATCAATAGTTCCAAACGCCCGCTCGCATTGGTGGGTCAGGGCGTAGAACTGGGAAATGCCCAAGACGAACTGCAGACTTTCCTCGAGAAAGCCAATATTCCTGCTGGTCGCACGATGCTCGGTCTTTCTGCTTTGCCCAGCGATCATCCGCTGAATATGGGCATGTTGGGAATGCACGGAAGTTATGCGACCAATATGAAGACGCAAGAGTGCGACCTCATCATTGCCATTGGCATGCGCTTCAGCGATCGTGTGACGGGTCATCCCTCGGGCTATGCGCCTCAGGCAAAGGTGATTCATCTCGACATCGACTTTGCTGAAATCGATAAGAATGTGAAGACTGATGTGGCTATCGTTGCCGACTGCAAGGAGTCACTGCCTGCACTGACTGCACTCATCGATAAGGCTGATCACAAGGAATGGATAGATAGTTTCGAGCCCCTTCGCCAGCGTGAGAGAGAGAAGGTTGTACTGCCTGCAATTCATCCAGCAGGAGGACCTTTGCTCATGGGCGAAGTGGTCAACGCTGTTGCTGAAGCCACCAAGGGTGATGCGATTCTCGTGACCGATGTGGGTCAGAATCAGTTGTTTGGCTGCCGCTATTTCCAGTTCCCGAAGCGTCGCTCCATCGTGACGAGTGGTGGTCTGGGCACCATGGGATTCGGACTTCCCGCAGCCGCAGGAGCCTCGTTTGGCGCTCCCGACCGCACGGTTGTAGTCTTCATGGGCGACGGTGGTTTCCAGATGAGCATTCAGGAACTCGGCACCATCATGGAACAGAAACTTCCGGTGAAGATGATTCTGCTCAACAACAACTACTTGGGCAATGTGCGCCAGTGGCAGGATATGTTCTGGGAGGGTCGCCGTTCATTCACACACATGATGAATCCGAGATACATGGATATTGCCAGAGGTTACGGCATTGGCTATGGTCTCGCCATCAACCGCGACGAACTGCGCTCGTATGTCGAAGAAATGCTCACAACCCCAGGACCCTATCTGCTGGAGTGTGCAGTGAGAGAAGAGGACAACGTATTGCCGATGACGTCACCCGGAAAGCGCGTCGACGAAATGAAACTTAGCATCTAAAGAGGTATGGACAACGAGAAAAAACTATATACAATGCTGGTGTATTCAGAGAATATTGCTGGTCTGCTGAATCAGATTACTGCGGTTTTCACTCGCCGACAGGTGAATATCGAGAGCCTCAACGTGTCTGCATCAAGCACTGAGGGCATTCACAAATACACCATTACTGCTTGGAGCGATGAGGAACAGATGCAAATCATTACGCGCCAGATTGAGAAGAAAATCGACATTGTAAAGGCCAACTACTACACCGACGAACAGGTGTTCTACCACGAGGTTGCATTGTTCAAGATTTCAACCCCAGTGCTGCTGGAGAATCCAGAAGTTTCGCGTACGATTCGTCGTCACGATGCTCGCATGATGGAGGTGAATCCTACTTACAGCACAGTGCTTCTTGCGGGACTGACGGGTGATATTGTCAGTCTGTTTGAGGCGATGAAGTCGATGGGCTGCCTGCTTCAGTTCACACGTAGCGGCCGTATCGCCGTAACAAGATAAACGTTTAAGAATCAATCAGTTGCAAAATAACGCAATCAGAAATTAATAAATCAATTAAATAATATCAATTCAAAAATCAAACATTATGGCAGAAATGAATTTTGGCGGTGTCATCGAACAGGTTGTCACCAGTAAGGAATTTTCTTTGGAAAAGGCACGCGAAGTGCTGAAGAACGAAACTATCGCAGTGATTGGCTACGGTATTCAGGGTCCTGGTCAGGCTTGCAACTTGCGCGATAACGGTTTCAACGTAATTGTTGGACAGCGCGAGGGTAAGACTTTCGACAAGGCTATTGCTGATGGATGGGTTCCCGGTGAGACTCTGTTCTCTATCGAGGAGGCTGCAAAACGCGGTACTATTGTCTGCATGCTGCTGAGCGATGCAGGTCAGATTGCTGCATGGCCTAAGATTCTGCCCCATCTGACACCTGGTAAGACTCTCTACTACAGTCATGGTTTCGCCATTTGCTGGAGCGACCGCACGGGTGTGAATCCTCCAAAGGATATCGACGTAGTACTTGTTGCCCCGAAGGGTTCTGGTACTTCACTCCGCACTATGTTCAAGGAAGGTCGCGGTCTGAACTGCTCTTATGCCGTTCATCAGGACGCAAGCGGCAAGGCTGAGGAGAAGACTTTGGCCTTTGGTATCGGTATCGGTGCCGGCTATCTGTTCAAGACCACCTTCGAGCGTGAGGCTATCAGCGACCTCACTGGTGAGCGCGGCTCACTGATGGGTGCCATCGAGGGACTTCTGGAGGCTCAGTATGAAGTGCTCCGCGAGAATGGACACTCTCCTTCGGAAGCATTCAACGAGACCGTTGAGGAACTGACACAGAGCCTTGGCCCGCTCTTCGCACAGAAGGGAATGGACTGGATGTATGCTAACTGCTCTACAACTGCTCAGCGTGGTGCTCTTGACTGGGCTCCCCGTTTCCGCGAGGCCATCAAGCCTGTGATGAAGACCCTCTACGAGGAGGTTCGTTGCGGCAATGAGGCTCAGCGCTCTATCGATTCGAACTCTAAGGCTGACTATCGCGAAGGACTGACCAAGGAACTCACCGCAATGCGCAACCTCGAAATGTGGCAGACTGGTGCTGTCGTTCGTACTCTCCGTCCTGAGAACAACGAATAATCCGATTCCGAAAGAACATTTCAAAAGAATCTATAAAGGCTTCCATCATTCCTGCTGAATGTTGGGAGCCTTTTTCTTGTTTCCTCGCTTTGAAGAAAACCCATCAATTATACCAAGTTTGCCTTAGGTCTATGTGAAGATCTCCACAATAATATACAAAGTTTCCACCTATTTTATTCGGCGTTTACCTCTATTTTATATAAAGGTATCCTTTTGACCTTACAGAGCATACCTTTATACCTATATAAAGACCATCTCTATACCTATATAAAGACCATCTCTCTATGGTCAAAAGGACATCTCTCTATAGTCAAAAGCAATGCTCCCTACAGTCAAGAGGATAACTCTCTATTGTCAGGAGCATTGCTTTAGAAATTCTTCTCTCCCCTACTCTACAGTCACCGATTTGGCGAGATTGCGGGGCTGATCGACGTTCTTACCTTTGCAGACAGCCACGTGATAAGCCATCAACTGAAGAGGTATCGTTGCTATGAGCGGCTCAAGGCATTCGAGTGTGTCGGGAAGTTCTATCACTTCATCGGCAATACGGCTAATCGTGTCGTCGCCCTTTGTCACCAACGCAATCACACGACCTTTGCGCGCCTTCACCTCCTGAATGTTTGAGAGCACTTTCTCGTACATATTGTTATGCGTAGCAATCACCACAACAGGCATATCAGAGTCAATCAGCGCAATCGGTCCGTGTTTCATCTCAGCAGCAGGATAGCCTTCAGCGTGGATATAACTGATTTCCTTCAACTTCAGTGCTCCTTCGAGCGCTACTGGATAACTGAAGCCTCGACCCAGATAGAGGAAGTTGCGGGCATAAGTGAAGATTTGGCTCAGGTCAGCAATTCGCTCGTTGAGTTTCAGCACTTCTTTCATCTTCTCAGGAATCGAGGCGAGTTCCTGCACAATGTTCAGATAGTCAGCCTCAGCAATGGTTCCCTTTTCCTTACCCAAGGCGAGCGCCAACATCGCCAAAACCGTTACCTGACCCGTGAAAGCCTTCGTAGAGGCAACACCAATTTCGGGTCCTACGTGGATGTAGGAACCCGTATGAGTGGCGCGTGGAATGCTCGAGCCAATAGCATTGCAGATTCCATAGATGAACGCACCGTTCTGCTTAGCAAGTTCAACGGCTGCAAGTGTATCAGCAGTCTCTCCACTCTGCGAAATGGCAATCACTACGTCATCTTTCCCGACTACTGGATTGCGATAGCGGAACTCCGACGCATACTCAACTTCCACAGGAATTCGGCAGAAATTCTCTATGAGTTGTTTGCCAATAAGTCCTGCATGCCACGATGTTCCACAAGCCACAATGATGATGCGCTTTGCTTCAAGTAATTCTTTCTTAAAATCGATTACCGCGCTGAGTGTCACGTTGTTAGCCTCAACGTTCACACGTCCTCGCATACAGTTGGTGATGCATTCCGGCTGCTCGAAAATCTCCTTCAGCATGAAGTGGGGATAGCCGCCTTTCTCAATCTGGCCAAGACTGATATCGACTGTCTTCACCTCAGGCGAAAGACTTACGTTGTGAATGTTGACCACGCGCAGTTCCTTTCCCCGCTCCATAATCGCAATGTTTCCATCCTCGAGGTAAACCACCTGATCGGTGTATTCGATAATCGGGCTTGCATCGGACCCAAGGAAGAACTCATCCTTGCCAACTCCCACCACCAGTGGACTCTGCTTGCGCGCTGCAATAATCATATCGGGATTGCGCTTATCGAGCAAAGCAATGGCATAGGCGCCAATCACCTCGTGAAGGACCAACTGAACGGCCGTGAGCAAATCGAGATTCTTCCTTTTCTGTACATATTCCACAAACTGCACAAGTACTTCTGTATCAGTATCTGAACGGAAAACGACGCCCTTCTCCTGCAGTTTCTTCTTCAGGTCGGCATAGTTCTCAATGATTCCATTATGGATAATGGCGAGATTCCTCGACTCAGAATAGTGCGGATGGGCATTTCGCGAAGAAGGTTCACCGTGCGTAGCCCAACGGGTATGGGCAATACCTACGGTTCCGCTCACGTTCTTGTCGCTGCAGAATTCCTCCAGATTGCTCACCTTTCCCTTGGTCTTATAGACGTTCAGTTCGCCATTGCTGTTCTGAAGTGCAACGCCGGCACTGTCATAGCCGCGATATTCCAAACGCTTCAGTCCTTTTATCAAGATGGGATAACTCTCCCGTTTTCCAATATATCCTACAATTCCACACATAGTTTCAATTAAATTTACGTTATTGAATTCAATTTCGGAAAATTACAACCTTTTATTGATATTCCCTCCAACTCTTGATGCTGATTTCCTCAAGCGGCACAGTCGTGAACGCATCAATGAAGGCCGAAGCCAGACGTGAGTTTGTAATCAGCGGAATGTTCATGTCGATGGCGGCGCGGCGAATCTTGTAGCCGTTGGTCAACTCGTGAGTGGTCAGTTCCTTCGGAATGTTCACCACCAAGTCAATCTTGTGCTCATGAAGCAAAGTCAGCGCCTGAGGCTGGCGTTCAGCCTCTGATGGCCAATAGACGAGTGTATTCGGAATCCCATTCTCGGCCAGATAGCGCGATGTTCCGCCCGTAGCATAGAGTTCATAGCCGTTTGCAGCCAGTTGCCGGGCAGCGTCGAGCATCGAAGCCTTCTGCTTGGCCGTACCCGTCGACAGCAACACTGTCTTCTTCGGAATGCGATGACCTACGGAAAGCATTGCTGCCAAGAGCGCCGTATCGGTGTTATCTCCAATGCAGCCCACCTCGCCCGTCGAAGCCATATCTACTCCCAGCACAGGGTCGGCATTCTGCAAACGATTGAAGGAGAACTGACTGGCCTTTATGCCCACATAGTCGAGGTCGAAGAGGTTCTTCTCGGGTCTTTCCACAGGAAGTCCGAGCATCACTCGTGTAGCCAGATCAATGAGATTGAGTTTCAGCACTTTCGAGACAAAGGGGAACGAGCGAGAAGCACGCAGATTGCACTCGATGACGAGAATATCGTTGTCGCGCGCCATATACTGGATATTGAAGGGACCATTGATATGCAGCGCCTTCGCAATCTGACGACTGATGCGCTTGATGCGTCGAACAGTCTCCACATAGAGTTTCTGCGGCGGGAACTGAATCGTAGCATCGCCTGAATGAACGCCCGCAAATTCGATGTGCTCACTGATGGCATAGGCGAGGATTTCACCATCGCGTGCCACAGCATCCATTTCAATTTCCTTGGCGTTCTCAATAAATTTCGACACCACAACGGGATGATCCTCCGAAACATTCGCAGCCAATTGCAGGAATCGGCGAAGTTCGTCTTCGTTCGAACAGACATTCATCGCAGCGCCACTCAGCACGTAGGAGGGACGAACCAACACGGGGAAGCCAACTCGCTGAACAAACGCGTCGATTTCCTCAAGACTTGTCAGAGCCGACCATTCGGGCTGATTCACGCCAAGTTCGTTGAGCATCTGCGAGAATTTCGCGCGGTCTTCGGCACCATCGATATCAATGGCCTGCGTTCCGAGAATATTCACGTGCTGCTCGTCAAGATACATTGCGAGATTATTGGGAATCTGACCGCCCGTCGAGACTACTACTCCATGAGGCGTCTCGAGTTCAATAATATCCATCACGCGCTCGAAAGTAAGTTCGTCGAAGTAGAGTCGGTCGCACAAGTCGTAGTCGGTGCTGACTGTCTCGGGATTATAATTAATCATGACCGAACGCCAGCCTTCCTTGCGAATGGTCTGAAGCGCCTGAACGCCACACCAGTCGAACTCCACGCTGCTTCCGATGCGATAGGCACCCGAACCGAGAACCACTACCGAACGTCCATCCTGCTCGTAGTCGATGTCGTGGGCTTCGCCCTGATAGGTCAGGTAGAGGTAGTTGGTCTGGGCGGGATATTCGGCAGCAAGCGTGTCAATCTGCTTCACTACTGGCCGTATGCCGAACTGCTGACGCAGCTGACGCACCCGTACCATTGCCTTATGCATGTTCTCCTCCTGACCTTCGAGTCCGATGGCGCGGGCAATCTGGAAATCGGAGAATCCATAGACCTTCGCCTCGCAGAGCAACTCCCTGCTGATAGTGTCGATGCTGGCGGTCTTCAGTTTTTCGTCGATGTCGATGATGTGCTTCAACTTATGCAGGAACCACTTGTCAATCTTCGTCAGTTCGTAGATGCGGTCGATGCTGTATTCGGGCAGATGCATTGCCTTCGATACTACGAAAATTCGCTTGTCGGTGGGTTCACGCAAGGCTGCGTCGATGTCATTGATACGAAGTTCCTTGTTCTCGACGAATCCGTGCATACCCTGACCAATCATACGCAAACCCTTTTGCAGCGCCTCCTCGAAGGTGCGACCGATAGCCATCACCTCGCCTACGCTCTTCATCGACGAGCCAAGTTCGTGGTCGACGCCATGAAACTTCGACAAATCCCAGCGGGGAATCTTGCAGACGACATAGTCGAGTGCCGGTTCGAAGAAAGCCGAAGTGGTCTTCGTCACAGAATTCTTCAACTCGAAGAGACCATAGCCTAATCCGAGTTTAGCGGCCACGAAGGCAAGCGGATAGCCCGTAGCCTTACTGGCCAGCGCCGAAGAACGCGAGAGTCGGGCATTCACCTCAATCACGCGATAGTCTTCCGAAAGTGGGTCATAGGCATACTGCACATTGCACTCACCGACAATTCCGATATGTCGGATAATCTTAATGGCCAGTGCGCGCAACTTATGATAGTCGGCATTGCTGAGTGTCTGACTCGGCGCTACCACAATGCTCTCGCCGGTATGGATTCCCAGCGGGTCGAAATTCTCCATGTTGCATACGGTGATGCAGTTGTCGTAGCAGTCGCGCACCACTTCGTATTCGATTTCCTTCCATCCCTTCAGCGACTTCTCGACAAGCACCTGCGGCGAGAAGGCAAAGGCTTTCTCGGCAAGTGTGTTCAGTTGCTCCTCATTATCGCAGAAACCAGAGCCGAGTCCGCCAAGGGCATAGGCGGCACGCAGAATCACCGGATAGCCAACCTCCTGAGCAGCCTTGCGGGCTTCAGCCACCGTCGAGCAGGCTTCGCTATTGATGGTTTTCACATTGATTTCGTTGAGTCGCTCCACGAACAGTTCGCGGTCTTCGGTGTCGATAATCGCCTGAACGGGTGTACCCAACACCTTCACGTCATATTTTTCCAGCACGCCGCTCTTATACAACTCCACACCACAGTTCAATGCGGTCTGACCGCCAAATGCTAGCAGAATGCCGTCGGGACGCTCTTTCTCTATCACTCTCTCAACGAAATAGGGCTGAACGGGCAGGAAATAGATTTCGTCGGCAACTCCCTCCGAAGTCTGCACGGTGGCAATGTTCGGATTGATAAGCATGGTCTTGATTCCTTCTTCGCGTAATGCCTTCAGCGCTTGCGAACCACTATAGTCGAACTCGCCGGCCTCGCCTATCTTCAGTGCGCCCGAGCCTAACAACAATACTTTCTTTATCGTCTCGTCTTTCATAATGCTTCCATAAATCGGTCAAACATAAACTCTGTATCCGTAGGACCACTGCAGGCCTCGGGGTGGAACTGGGCTGAGAACCAGGCGTTTGTGCGATGACGAATGCCTTCGTTCGAACCGTCGTTCATGTTGACAAACAACTCCTCCCAGTCGTTTCCCAGTGTGGATGCGTCAACGGCATAACCATGATTCTGGGGCGTGATGAAACAGCGGTTAGTTCCCACCAGTCGTACCGGCTGATTATGGCTGCGATGACCGTATTTCAACTTGTAGATGGTTGCACCTGCTGCCTTCGCCAGAAGTTGATTGCCCATACAGATGCCGCAGATGGGTTTCTTCGACTGAGCCATCTGACGCTTCAGGATTTCTACAGCCTCTACACATTTGTCGGGGTCGCCAGGTCCATTGGCAAGGAACAGCCCGTCGAAATCCATTGTGGTATAGTCGAAATTCCAAGGGACACGTATCACTTCGAGATTGCGCTTCACGAGGCTTCGGATGATATTGGCCTTCACGCCGCAATCCACGAGCACCACTTTCTTCCCCGCACCCTCATTGTAGCGAATGATGTCCTTACACGAAACGCGCTCCACCCAATTAATGCTTCCGTAGTCGCCTTCTGTTTCTGCCTTCGGTGAAGCGTTTTCAGAGCCTTCTATCTCAATTCGTCCCATCATCACGCCTCGCTCACGAAGCAGTTTGGTTAGGGCACGAGTATCAACACCCGTAATTCCTGCAACTTGCTCGCGCTTCAACCAGTCGCCCAAACTTTCTACCGCATTCCAGTGGGCATATTCCTCACTATAGTCGGCAACAATGAGGGCAGAGGCATGAATGCGCTCACTCTCCCAATACTCACGGGGAGGCACGCCGTAGTTTCCTGCAAGCGGGTAAGTCATCACCAATAACTGGCCTGCATAACTCGGGTCGGTAAGGCTTTCAGGATAGCCCGTCATGGCAGTACAAAACACAACTTCGCCAGTCGTCGGTCCTTCAAAACCGAACGACTGGCAATGAAATGTCGTACCATCGCTTAATGTCAATATTGCTTTCTTCATTTCTTAATAGTTGCTTTGATAAAATCCATAAACAGCGGATGCGGATGAAGCACGGTGCTCTGATATTCAGGATGGAACTGCGTGCCGATATACCAGCGAAGTGTGGGAATCTCCACAATCTCAACCAGATCGGCGGCAGGATTTCGCCCAGAACATTTCATACCGTGACTTTCAAAATCATCGAAATACGCATTGTTGAACTCATAACGATGACGATGACGCTCACGAACAAGCGTCTCTCCATAAATCCTTTCCGCCTTGGAGTTCTCCATCAGTTCGCACTCATAGGCTCCAAGTCGCATCGTTCCTCCCATCTGGGAAATGTTCTTCTGTTCTTCCATCAGGTCGATGACGAAGTCGCCCTCATTGGAAAACTCGCGGCTGTTGGCCATCTCCAGTCCCAACACATCGCGGGCAAACTCTATGACCATCATCTGCATTCCCAGACAAATGCCGAAACAGGGAATATCGTTTTCGCGAGCGTATTTTGCAGCCTGAATCTTCCCCTCGATACCGCGCTGACCAAAGCCCGGACAGATGACAAGACCGTCCTGCGCTTTCACCAAGTCCATATCCAGATGTTCCGAATTGATGAACGTAATCTTCACCTTTCTCATATGATAGGTGGCTGCATGACTCAGACTCTCATTGATGCTCTTATAGGCATCCTGAAGGTCGTATTTGCCAACGAGACCAATACGAACCTCCTTAGTCGCACAACGGCAAAGTTCAAGGAAATGATTCCAAGGTCCAAGATCGGGTGTCTCGCCAACGGGGATTCCCATCTTCCGAAGGATTGCTGCGTCGAGTCCTTGCTTCTGCATATTCACCGGCACCTCATAGATGCTCGGAAGGTCTTCGCTTTGGATGACGCATTCAAGGTCGACATTGCAGAATCCTGCTACCTTCTTCCGCAACTGATCGTCGAGATGCAGTTCCGTACGCAAAATCAAGATGTCGGGCTGAATACCTACCGACTGCAATTCCTTCACGCTATGCTGTGTAGGCTTTGTCTTTAGTTCACCTGCGGCCTTCAGATAGGGAACGTAAGTGAGATGAATGCTCACGGCGTCTCTGCCCAGTTCCCATTTCAACTGACGAATGGCTTCCAGGAATGGAGCACTCTCAATGTCGCCAATCGTACCGCCAATCTCGGTGATGATGAAGTCGTAGCCGTCTTTCGAAAGATACTGTATGCGACGCTTGATCTCATCTGTGATATGAGGTACCACCTGAATTGTCTTGCCCAAATAATCCCCTCGGCGCTCTTTGTCGATGACTGCCTTGTAGATTCGGCCAGTGGTCATCGAGTTCGAACGTGTGGTCTCAATGCCTGTGAACCGCTCGTAATGGCCAAGATCCAAATCGGTTTCCATTCCGTCGGCAGTCACGTAGCATTCACCGTGTTCATAGGGATTCAGCGTACCCGGGTCGATATTGATATACGGATCAAACTTCTGTATCGTGATTTTGAAGCCTCGTGCTTGTAACAGTTTGCCTATAGCGGCTGAAATAATGCCCTTTCCCAATGAAGAAACGACACCGCCTGTTACGAAGATAAATTTACTACTTTGCATATGATTGTTTTTGTTGAGAGTTTTCTCTGCTCTTGGTATCCCTACAACATGATGAATCCTGACTTCCTCGCAAGGAACTGACTGCCAACCGCGTTCCACACTACCCCAGAAGGTCCTGTCCACAGGCTTTCTTCAAGCCTTATCGACCATTACAATCGGCAATTACGACCCAATAAAATTCAATTGTATTTGTTTCCGTTTGCAAAATTACTTCTTTTTTGATTCAACAGTCGTAAAAATTCACTATTTACTTTCTTTGAAATCAAAATAATTAATATCCAAAAGAATATATACCGCTTATAATTACAAATTGTAAGAATTAGGCCACGTTTTCTTTCAATCCAAAACCACCAAATAAATAGTTTAAGACTTTTATCCCAATTATTTTGTCATAAAAATTATTATTTGTAATTTTGCAGTCCAATCCCCATTAAAAACACCACATAAAAACACCTGACAACAAACTCTCATTTCCTAACGTTTCCACCGAGTTTCTTACTTTAGTTCAATTTCAATCATCAAAAGTAATCCCTCAAATTGCGTATAATAATTAGGTGAAAAGAAAAAGCCCTGTAATCAGATGACTACAGGACTTCAGGAAGAGTGCAACTTACTCCACAAACTATATCTTAAAGGTTTTATTTTCAAACTGTTATCAGCAAACTTTAAACAAATACTTATCGTTCATTTAAAGGGTCTCCAATTCCATTTTCCTCAATAATAATCGACTTGCCATTTAGTTTCCGTTCTCTTTACAACATGCCCCCTTCTGACGTACACAATCCAAGAAATGAACCATCTTCTTCAAATTCTCCTCGGTGTACATCTGAGGACCGCCGTGACCGCCTTCAGGAACAAAAGTGGCCTTCGTCTTCACGCCAGCAGCCTGCAACAACTCAAAGAACTTCTTACCCTGACAGCAAGGCACCACATTATCCTTTTCACCATGAAAGATAATCACAGGAGGATCATTAGAATCAACATAGTTTGTTGCACTCAGACTGAGGTACTTGTCGGGTTCCTGCGTTAGTTTCGAATCCAGCAGGATGTCCTCCGGCGAGTTATCGCCCATAGTCATGTGCTCTCCACAATCCATAGACGTAAGATCTACGGGACCACTCCAGTCACATGCAGCATTCACAACACTGCTTTCATTGAGATAGTTACCCACAGTGCCCTCGAGATCGATGTCCACAGTGCCCACCTTTGTCTGCTTCACCCCACTGGTAGTAGCAGCAGTCGATGACAGATGGCCGCCAGAAGAAAAGCCACTTGTGGCAATAAACGAACTATCGAACTTATATTTCGTGGCCTCTCCACGTACGAAGCGGATGACGGCCCGGATATCGTGGATTTGTGCAGGCCACTTAGCATCCATACTCGAGCGATGGTTTGGACATACCACAGCATAACCTGATTCCAGCAGTGTTTTGACGATAGTGCCGAGATCTGCCATTCCTTTGCCGTTGTTGCTAAACCATGCACTACCGTAAATGTGGATCACCACAGGATATTTCTCTGCCTCCTTCTTGGGCAGGTAGATGTCGCAGGTGTGATAAGCCTGATCGTCGCCAGCATAGTTTACATCCTTCCATTCCTGACTGGTTTCCAATTTCACTTGAGGCGCCTGAAAGCCTCCAAAACCTCCCTGCGGCTGCGCCATAAGCCATGTGACCATGCACAGCAAAAATGTTGATAATAAAATACGTTTCATAATCCTTGTTGTTAGTTAACTTTATATTGTAGTCTTTTGAAGACGGGGATATGTGCTTTATCCACTATAGTTGTGACATACTGCCCACCGTCATAGTGTTCACCCGTATGAATGTCCGTCCAACCGCCCTTCTGACGAGGCAGATATGTTTTCCACGTTGTAACACCGGGCTCCGTTACGGGACTGATGAGCAGTTCCGGACCAAACATATACTCACATGTCTGCTTCAAGGCTTCCGTATCATCGGCAAAGTCGAAGACGAGCGGTCGCATCAAAGTATAGCCTTCATTGGCCACGCGTTCAGCACAAGCCTCGATGTACGGGCGCAACTGTTCACGTTCCTTCAGACAGTCTGCGATAATCTGCTTGGCCTCATCGCCATAGTTCCATGGTTCGGTGTTACTCATATAGCCATGTACCCGCATCAACGGCAGATATACACTTGTCTCTATCCAGCGCAGCATCCGTTCGATATATTCCTGATTGGTGTACTGATCCCGAGGACGGAAGAAACCGCCTGCATCGTAAGTCCACCAAGGGATGCCAGCAACCTGTACACCCAATCCTGCCGTAATCTGACGGCGGAAGGTATCCCAGTCATTGCCCACGTCTCCACTCCATAAGGCAGAACCATAACGCTGTATGCCGGGGAATCCGCTGCGAGTAAGAATCATCGGTTCCCTACCGGCAGCAACAAGTCCCTCATAGACGGTCTTGTTCACAAGTAAGGGATAGACATTGCGCACTTGTTCCCCACTCCATTGACCGTTATTCACCTTTCGCCCAGCAAGGTCATCGTTCTCAGGCTCCGTTGCGTCCTGCCACCAGGCATCGATTCCCGTAGGCAGCAACCGTTCATTGAATGCCTTCCAGTAGGCAGCGGCAGCGTCGGGATTGAAGAAGTCTATCCAATCTGTACCGGGAATATAATAGCCGTCATGTTCCATCTGACGGCCCAACTCCGATGACTTGTCTATCTTCGACCAAACGCTAAGCATGAGTCGGATGTTCATTCTGTGAAGGCTGTCCGTCAATGCCTTGGGATCAGGATAGAAGTCCTCATCAAACTGCATCGAGTTCCATCCGTACTTGCCCCACCATTGCCAGTCCTGCACAAGCATTCTCACGGGCATCTGCTCTGCCTTAAACCTGTTGGCGGTCTCAAGAATCTCTTGCGAAGAATGAAACCTTTCGCGACAATGGATATAACCTAACGCCCACTTTGGCATCAGCGGACAGGGGCCCGTCAGTTCGCGGTAAGTGGCAATGATCTCATCGGGTGTACCGATAAATACCGTATAGTCCACTGCTGTTGCCACAGGCGACCTCAGCACCGTCTCATTCTTCACCTTATCATAATATAGTGTTGGTTGGTCATCTTTCGTCAGTTCTGCCATCAATGTGTGACGTCCAGCCTCCAGCCTGACAATCGTCGATGCTGTAGGCGGCAGCCAGAGGTTCTGCATATCGATAACGGGGGTACCGTCGATGCAGAGATGATGGCGGCGGGCCATCTTCTGCCCCACATCGAGCAGCAAAGCATAGTCGCCCGTTTCTTTAATATCTAAGGTCGCCTCGAAGACATGCCGCTCGCGCACTTCCTTATTATTGCCCTCGGTCGTAGTTACGTCCACCTCTTCCGTCTTCCCGCTGCCATAAGTTTTATTCAGACGGACGCTCTGTCCACAGGGATTAAACTCTGTAAGGCCATAGTTGTTCCACAGCACCCCATAGCCTTTGCTTGAGAGAAGCATGGGGATGGATATCTGGGTATTCACCTGCGTCAGACGTCGGGAGAGACCGCGCACGTTGCTGTAACCATCCTGAAACTGTCCCAGCCCGAACAAGAACTCATCCTCAGGAGAATCGAACGCCAGAGTTGCCTGTCCATCCACCAACTGATGGCGTGTGGCCTTAAATAAAGATTTACCATTCTTGTCTTTGACGATGAGAGTTTCCTGTTGCGCATCCACTTGGAAACTAATGTCCTGCTCCTCCACATTATCATGTTTCACATAGAGCCAGTCCGGAAGATCACTGCCCTTGACACCATCGGTCGTATACTGAATACGTACGGCATTTCTGGCCACCTTGCTCACACATAGTTGTCCCTTTCCGAAAGGTGTCTGAGCCGATAGTATCGCACAAACGCACAGAAGGATAACAGGTAATAAAGTCCTTTTCATCATATCTCCTTAAAAAAGGTGAATTACTTAAATTGCCACCAGTCGAGTCGCACCTCACCATTAGCCTTTTCAAAACAAAGATACAGGTCGTGAACACCCGTCATCTTTTTTGTCTTGGCGCTGAACTGACGGTATTTCTCCAAAGATGAAGTGTCGTTTACTAACAAAGTTCCAACCACAGGACCATCGGTTCCATCCACGCGAAGGGTAATCGTGCAGGAGCCTTTGGCGGCTGCCGTCATCAGGAACCGGGAAGGACCTTTTGCTCCGAAGTCAACACCACGCAGTTTGATATACTCCCCGTCGTTGATATCGTAGATATACATATTCTTCTTTCCCGTCGAAGAAGGCATGTCCGCTACCACCCCCGTGTTGGGAATCCCCATCTTAGCAGATTTCAGACCGAAGCCCCATGCCATAGTCTCTGCCTCCACTCGTTGGTAGGGATTCAGGTAATGCAGTTGTTTCATGGGTTCCTGGTCAAGCCAATAAGGAACTTCCTGTATCGTACCGTCTGCCAAATACGTAATCTCCGTGGCCGACACCGAGCGTTGTTCATGATGTATGAAAGTCTTCAGATGCATCAGGTCGTAGTTCTGTCCGAAGACATAACTATGTCCTTTATAATCTGTGATTCCCGGATGGTTTCCACGGTCACGCTCCGTGGGTCGCATGATATAGCCCTTGCTAATCCAGGGACCTGTAGGAGAGTCGCTCATGGCATAGCCCAATGCCTCCGGACAACAGGTGGATGCGTATCCCAGATAATAATGACCGTTGCGTTTGTAGAACCACGGTCCTTCCTGGTAGTTGTCAATGTGGTAGTCGAGTTTTACGATATCGCTCTTTAAAGAAATCATGTCATCATTCAACAGTGCGTAGTAAGTGTGGGGATTACCCCAATACATATACGCCTGTCCGTCGTCGTCCACGAAGACTGTAGGATCGATGTCATCCCAATGTTCCTTCTGCCAAACCAGCGGCTTCCCGAGCGGATCATGGAACGGTCCGTAAGGAGAATCCGCCACCAATACGCCGATGCCATGACCATGAAGCGGAGCATACAGATAGTATTTCCCGTTGCGTTCCACCGTCTGTATAGCCCAAGCCCCGTTCTCACGCGAGCGCCATACGAAGTCCTTCAAGGATGCCACGGCTCCGTGTTCCGTCCAGTTCACCATATCCGTCGTTGACCATAACAGCCAGTCGTACATAAAGAACCCGGCAGAACTTTTCTCGTTAGCATCGGGGATGTCTTCAGGTGATGCGTCATGCGAGGTGTAAAGGAACAAGGTGTCTCCCACCACCAACGGCGAAGGATCGGCGGTGAACTTTGTCTGGAACAGAGGCATGTTGCATTGTTCCAAACCGCGCATCTCCCACCAGTCGAAGTTGAAGAGTTTAGGTCCTTTCCTACCTGTGAAGACAAAGTAGAGGTCATGATGCCCGCTGACAATTTCCGTCAGGTCTGTTGTCAAGGTCTTCCACTCTTCCCATCCTCCGGTTCCCGGAACCTCCAGACGACCTGCCAGTTTTCCGCCCACGCTGTCAAGACGAATCTCGATGGCACCACCACGGAGTCCGCTTGCCACACGTACCGTAAACGTTCGGGGCGTCTTCTTGCAGAAATGCACGCTTTGGAGTTTGATATAGTCACCGTTATGGATATCTGTCACATATACGCCCACTTGGTCGTTCTGCTCTGTCTTGATGCCCTTCGAGAAAGCCATAGTCTCTGCTTCCACCTTCCGATACGGGTCAAATTTACCAACAGGCTTCACCCCCTCATCAGTAGGAAGAATCTTCGGGAAACTGCCGTCGGCATTATATTTGAATTCCTCCACAGCAACGCTACGTCCAAATCCTCCACCTTGTGGCAACTTTCCCGTGTGATAGAAGAAATAACTATGTCCCTTATAGTCGGCAACGCCACAATGGTTCGTAAATGAATTCGTTTCACAGAGCGGCATGATTTCACCAGCATACGTCCAGGGACCAGTAGGCGAAGGAGCCGTACTGTAAGAGATATGTTCAGGTACACCTCCGGCAGCATACAGCAGTTGATAGGTTCCGTTCCGCTTTGTCAACCACGGTCCTTCCACATACGAATCCTTATATTTCTTGTCCCTCTCGCGCTTATCCATCGAAGGAGCACCGAAAGCCTGTTCCGTCATGGGGAGCATACCCACTTCTCCCTCATAGGTTATCATGTCGCGGTTCAGTTTCAGGTAATAGACTCGTGGATTACCCCACATCAGCCACGCCTGGCCATCGTCGTCGATGAATACGGTTGGGTCGATATGATCCCAGGAACCATTTTCGAAGAGCGGTTTCCCAATGGCATCGCGGAACGGTCCTGTGGGTGAATCGCCCACTGCAACGCCAATAGCCATACCTCCCGACAGTTTCGAGTGGGCGCAGATATACCAGTAGAACTTCCCGTCGCGTTCCACACACTGACTTGCCCAAGCGCGATCGTCTGCCCATGAGAAACTCTCCAAAGCCAAAGGCGAACCATGATCGGTCCAGTTCACCATATCCTGCGTTGAATAGACACGCCACTCCTGCATCCAGAAGAAGTCTGCATTGTCTTCGTCATGACCCGTGTATACATACATCGTACCATCATGCACCATGGGTGCAGGGTCACTCGTGAACCAAGTCTGTACAAACGGGTTTTGCGCTGTAGCAGTTGTCAAGACGAAGAGTCCCAGCAGAACTGTAACAAAGTGTGATCTTGCTCTCATAATAACCTATATAATTATGCTTGCAAATTTAAACATTTTTTTCGACACTTGTCCCCAATTATAGGCGTCGTTGTTGAAAAAAGAAAAACAAAAAGACTATTCGCCTGTAGCATACAGACCGATGCAGGCTCCTATGAAACCACCAGAACGGGAAGTACTCAGGTTGACGGCATCGACTCCAACGGCTATTGGGCACCACTCTCCTGACTCACGATAGAAGAACGAATAGTAGCGGCCATCGCCTTCAATCTTCAACTGCAATGCACCGTCAGACTTGAGGAAAGCAGAACCAATGAGGCTCTTTCCTCTTTCTGCACGCGTAAGGGTGACTGCAGGACGACCATTGAGCAGGGTCTTACCGAAGACGAAGTTGAAATTTTCGTTCTGAAGAAGAGCAAAACCGGCTACATCCTTTTCGGATTTCGGCGTAAAGACAACTTCTGTTTCGGCTGAGAAACGAGTGTGCTGCTGGCGACAGAAAATGGCGGAGAGGGGTTTGCGTTGACTGATGTCAGCCTCAGAGGGACGGATGACGAATTTACCATTGCCCCACTTGTAACGGTCCATCTCAGGATTGCGGAGGAACATCCAGCGCATGTTAAGTTCTGGGGTATCAAAACGGTCGACATAAGAGAAATTACCCGTGAGAAGCGAGGGAGCAGCAGCGGCAGACAGTCCTGACTTGCTGACCACCGTCGGCAGCGCCTTACCCTTTTCGAGGATTTCGGGCCATCCGTCTTTCCATGTGACAGGCAGCATATAAGTGTCGCGTCCTGTATTGTAGAATGGTCCTTCGTAAGCACGGCATCCGAGGAACACCGACCACCAACGACCTTCTTTATCCTGAAGGAGATCTGCATGACCTGTGCTCGTAACAATGTCGGGACGGTTGGGATCAACGCCCGTGCGTTGTGTGAGTATGGGGTTGTTGGGGCATTCCTCCCATGAGTTGGGATCCATGATATCAGACTTCAGCGGAGCACGGAGAATGACCTCACTGTGCCAATCGCCAGTTCCTCCCTCTGCACACATGAGATAGTAGTATTTGCCAATGCGATAGATATGAGGTCCTTCAATCCAGATGGGATGCTCTTCGACATGGGTGCCTCCGCGGATAATCTGACGATAGGTACCAATGATGCTATCGCCCTTGGTGTCGAATCGGAAAATTCGGATGGCCCGCTGTCCCTCGTAGTCAGCACCACCGTCAACTGGGCCGTTATGCACGATGTAGGCCTTGCCGTCGTTATCGAAGAAGAAAGAGGGATCGATGCCGTCAATCTTAGGAAGCGGAATAGGGTCGCTCCATCCAGCACGCGGGTCCTTGGTCTTAACGAAGAAGTTGCCCATGCGGATGCTGGTGGTAATCATGTAGAAGGTCTTGTTACGGGCGTTGTACTTGATGTCGGGAGCAAAGATACCCTGTGAGACGCCCTGACCGTCGAGCGGCAATTGGGATGGACGATTGAGCACATGCCCTATCTGCTGCCAGTTGACAAGATCGCTACTCTCAAAGATAGGTACACCGGGGAAGAACGAAAAAGAGGAATTGACGAGATAGAACTTGTCGCCAGCCCTGCAGAAAGAAGGATCTGGATAGAATCCTGCCAATATTGGGTTGAGATACTCACTGGCAGGATTGAACTGTTTGTCGAAACGGGTGTCATTTCCTGTGTACTTGAAGTAGCCGAAGGTTGCCTCCTGCGCAGATGCGAAGAGCGAGGCGGAGGCGAGAATTGTTGCCAGAAGGAGTTTTTTCATATCTTGTTAATATTTTTATGTGATAAAATTTATATCGTCAAATTGAAAGAAAAGCAAAAATAAATGACAAATGCCACATATAGGCATTGACAAATGTCTCAGATAGGTCTTGATAAATGCCTCATACAGGTCTTACCATTCTAAATTGTTCACAAAGGTACTACCCACGGGGGAAAAGGGATTTGTCTTGCGTAACATGTTCTATCTGATTTGTAACAGCGAAAACGCTTGAAACAAATGGATAAGAAAGTCGCAAAACTGATCCCCTGCCGCAGTCCTTTCTATTCAAGAAGAAGAGACTTCACCTGTGAAATCAGCGTAATTCGTCAAACTTCGAATTCTTCTCGATAGTCCATCCCTCGCGCTTGGAGAGACCGCAGTCACTGCCTTTGAACATGAGCGCAGCCTGCTGATCGTTCTTGAGTTGCCAGTTGAGCCAGTTGAGAGCCACTACCGCAAACTCGCCGCCGTGGGGACGTGCATAGGTGCCACCGTGACCTACAGGGAAATTAGTGGCGCAGGCTGGCACATGGTTGATGAGATGGAAATCGTCCATACCGTTCTCGTAGGCAATATCGGTCTCGCCGCCGAGGATATAGATAATAGGTGTATGAATTTCCTTCAACTTGCTCTTAGGCGGCATCGGCATACCTCCCACAGCACTTGCCGCATTGGACTGTTTGAAGAGACCGCTGTTACAAATCATAAGCGAACTGATGCGAGGATCGGCACAATTGAAAAGTGTCTGCAAACCGCCGCACGACATGCCTGCAACACATATATGCTGCAAGTCGATGCGCTGATAGTAAGGCGAGCGGCTGTCCTCGTTCTGTTCAAAAACCCAGTCGACGGCCTCAATCTGCTGCTCCGTCGTCGACATCGGTCCAAC
This sequence comes from Prevotella sp., assembly GCA_024697645.1. Lineage (GTDB taxonomy): Bacteria > Bacteroidota > Bacteroidia > Bacteroidales > Bacteroidaceae > Prevotella. Next base: position 52,929 of record JAILFH010000089.1, on the reverse strand, counting down.
GTAGCGTTCATCACCTTCGGGCATGAAGCCTGTCGCCACCACCAGATAGCCATGAGAGGCAATCTCGTTGAGGAACTTGTAGTGTTCGAAAGGCGAATTGGCGCAAGCACCATTGCCCCATACCAGCACCGGCAAGGGATTGGAAGCATCGAATTTCTTCAAGTCCTGCGGCACAAAAAAGGTGTGGGCAGGCAGCGTGGATTCCTCTTTCATCACTGCTTTGTAGGCACCAGTACCGCCCTCCTCCACAATGCGCTCGCCGTCAGCCATATTGGTAACCACTCCCAAAGGAGAGTTTCCCAGTACCTCAGTACCGCTCAAATCTACACAATCAGCAGCACTTCCACCATTGTCGCTGACAATCTCTTTCAGATCTCCGTCAGGACTGCTTACACTCACTTCGGCACCATGGACTACTACCCAGACGAGTGCAAAATACAAAGTCAATAAAATTGTCTTATTCATATCTACAATTACTTATTTTAGTTTGAAAAAAATGCGATAGTTACTTATTTTAGTTCGGAAAAATAATGCGATAGTTACCGCTGAGATGCATGAAGGCAAAGAGTCGCAGCAGACCATCATAGTAAGCATCGAAATAGCCGTCTTCGAAAGGCTCATGACGGGCGTTCCATAACGCATCGACAAATTCGCGGCTCTTCTCGTGGGAGCACATCATCGAAGCAGCAGCCGAAGTGGCCACCAGACCAATACTATGACGCAGTTTCCTGAAACCGCCAGCCTGCAGAATCTCGTCGTCTTCGGGCAGTGAACCGTCTATGCGATACTGATCGACGAAAGTATCGATGCCCTGGGAATACAGGAAATTCTGAATGCGCTCGCCATACTGCTGTTGCCACTCGCAGTCAGCGCAACTCCATTCATAATCAAGCGTAATATTCATCGGCACACGCCAAGAATCGTAACGGAAATTGGAACTGCCATTACGGCGTCCGCCCCACCCTTTCATGAGCGAACCGTCGAAATTGCTCATGTCGGGATTCAGTCCTGTCTGCGGATGAGTGGCCTTGTGCAAATAGGCACGCGACTTGGCAGCACAGTCGTTCCACAACTGCGCGTTTCCGTCATCAGCCCAACGCGCCCAGACCTCATAGAAAGCAGGAATGTGATACGACGGATCGGTGAAACTATTGCCGAATCCATCGGGCGTGAAAGTGATGAGATGAGTGGTGGGGTCAATGAGATAACTCATACGAGGCCCCTGTTGCCGACCAAAGGCGGGCATATTGGGGTCGGATTCTATTTCGCGGGGCATCGTGCAACGCAAAATGCGCTGTGCCTCTGCCTTGTAATTGATGCCCGTATCATTTCCCCAGCGGTTGGATGCAAAAATGAGCGCCGTGATAAAATAGAGTTCACCGTCGCTGGCGGCACCCTGCGCATTCTGCGTTCCGTCAGTCTTACAACTCCAGGCGAAATAGCCTTCACGGGGTCCTGACTGGTGCTGCATATAGCGTTTGCTCCATCTCCAGAGTCGGTCGAAGATGTCCTTTTCTCCAAACTGTACGGCAATCATCATTCCGTACGACATGCCTTCGGTGCGGGCATCATGGTTCTTGATGTCGGAAACATATCCCATGGAATCGCCCACTTCAAAATAAACTTTGTTGGGTCCGCGGAAGACATCATTAAAGACTTCGTGCAACTTGGCCTCCACATCGGCGGGTTTATACCCCATCTCCACAAAAAGATTCCGATACTGGCGCGTCTCGAACGCTCCCTTTGTCCAAGGTGTCAAGGCGCTTGCCGACAGCGAGACTGCTCCAAACATAAGAAGAATCAGTAATTTTTTCATTGTTTCAATTGAGTTCCATTTATTCTTCTGCAAAGATAAGAAATCTAAACTAAATAAACAATATTGATTTGTTACATAGTTTATTGAATTTGTTTCAATTACGCCAAGCACAACTGAAATATCTGATGAAACTGAGAGAATCGGAGCAGAAAAAAGTCCGCCTGAGGGTCAGACGGACTAGCAGAAAAGAAAATAAATACTCTCCCAAAAGCGGGAATACTACTTGAATAGTTTGGGGACAAACTGACGGAATCCACGACGCCAAGTCAGCCATTCGTGATGCGTACCGGGAGATTCGTAGAAGTCGGCTTTGATGCCTGCGTCTTGCAGACTCTTTGCCAAGGCCTCAGTACCGAAGTTCTCCTCACTTCCACAACTGAGGAAGAGCGTGTGAATCTTCTTGTTGAATTCATCGGGACGGCTGAAGATGCCGTTATAGGCAGTCTTCACGTTGATACCGAATATGGCACCGCTGAAGGCACCCATCCACGAGAATGTGTCGATGTTGTTGAGCACAAGGTCGAACGTCTGATGACCTCCCCACGAAAGTCCCGCCATCGCACGATGGTCGCGGTCTTTAAGCGTGCGGAAATTGCTGTCGATATATGGAATCAGGTCCTGCATCATCACCTTATAGAAAGAAGCACCATACTCACTGAATCCCTGACGGTTGTCGCCACCGCGGAAGGGAGCCTTGATGTCGCCGCTCTCCATGACGACTATCATCGGCACAGCCTCGCCGCTGGCAATGAGGTTGTCCATGATGTGCTGCATATGGCCCTGACGACTCCATCCGGTCTCGTCCTCGCCCATTCCGTGCTGCAAGTAGAGCACAGGATAACGCTTCTTGCCCTTTTCGTAAGAGGCTGGTGTATAGACCATTGCATGGCGCCACTCATTAGTCGATTGGGCAAAATAGTGAACACTGCGCACCTGTCCGTGAGCAATGCCCTGCTGCGGACGATAGTAGTTGCCTTCAGGACCTTCGGGAATCTCGATGCCTCCAGCCTGACGATTACAACCAAAGAAAGTATCGGTGGCAGGATCAATGACGTTCACGCCACCAATATTAATAAAGTAATAGTGGAATCCCACTACGAGCGGATCGGTAACGGCACACCAGATGCCCTTCTCGTCGCGGCGCATGTCGTACTTCTTGCCACAGATATCCACCTGAACGCGATGAGCCTCAGGGGCGTTGACGCGGAAGTAGGCACGGCGTTCGCCATCAATCTTCGGGAAATCTTGTCCGGGAATGGTTGTAGGAGCGATGAAGGCATCGTCAGGAACATTGAAGGGTGAACGCACCTGATAGCCCAGCAGGTGGAGCATCAGTTCGCCATAGCGACGTCCCAGTTCACGATAGCCCGCAGCATCGAAATGCAACTTGTCAGGACCATTGGTGCAACCCGTCGACGAAACCACATGGGCGGTATGGAGCGTCTTGGGCAGTTCGTCAATCTGACGGTTCATCGCAATGCACTGTCCTTCACCATTGGCCTGTACGACCTCACCTGCCAACAAGGGAACTTCCTCGGGTTTCAACTGCAAATCACCCAAAAGGCGATCATAGACTATCTGCACCTTGTTAGCCCATTCGGGGTCGCCGGTATTCGACTCACCCTGATGCATGAGCACACCTTTGATGACGCCGTCTTTCTGTGCTTTGCGAGCAAGATCCACCAACCGCTGATAGGGATTGTTGTCGTAGGCCGCAAGCATGCCTGTCATCCATCCGGGAGCATTCTTGGCATACTCGCTGATCTCGTCGGGCATGAATCCCTCGATGCGAATACCTCCAATAGCCACATGGATCACGCCCACACGAATATTCTCAGGAAGCGTCTCAATCATCGTACGTCCGAACCAATCGGCAGGAGTAAGTCCCGTATTCGGACGGCATAGCGGCGCAGAAGCCTCACACCATTCTCCCTTCTTGCGACCCCGTTGCGGATCGTCTACGGCAGGCATCAGCAGGAAGCGGGGTCCGGGACTCTTCACGTCTTCTGCCTCAGGACGCGCTGCGCCTTCCATATTCGACTGTCCGAAGCAAAGGAAAATGTAGAAGTTGGGGTCGACAGCAGCCGTCATCTTCGTAAACGGCAGGGTCATCAGTACTAAAATCAGTAGTCTCATCATTGTTCTTTTTTCCATAATCAAAAAAGTGTTTATATTTTTATTTGCAAAGATACTTCTTTTTCCCCGTTTGGAGCCGTCCCATTTGTTTCAACTTTTTTTTCTTTTGTTTCAAAATCATCTTTCCGCACTCATTCTGCTCGATTATTACTTTTTTTGTTTATCTTTGCACCTATTATTATGTATGATTAGGTTACACCTCATAGAGTCAAATCGATTGGACATGAAGCATAAGAATAAGAAACAGAAAAAGTCTCTCCCCCGCTTCCAGGGTATTGCCAAACCTGGCCTCTATAATATCATTGTCTGGGCAGTAGGGTTAGCGATCATTGCTTTCGCCTTGCTTTTCTTCGAGAACGATTTCTTATGGAAAGCACAGGAGATGAATCTCTTTCAGCACACGAGCCTCTTCTTCAGGCAGCAGATGTTGGTGCCCGGAGGCATGCTCACCTATCTGGGTACGTTCCTCACCCAGTTCTTCTATTATCCCTGGCTTGGCGTAATGATTATCATCGGATGCTGGCTGCTGTTGATGTGGATGATCAAGCGGGCATTCCGACTACCGGGAACATGGGCGCTGGTGATGTTTGTGCCTGTGGTCTTGCTTCTGCTCACGTTCATGGACATGGGCTACTGGATCTATATCCTCAAACTGCGCGGTCATTTCTTCGTCGCCACCTTAGGAGCCTTGTTCGTGACCGCTATGCTATGGGCTTTCCGCAGTCTGCCGTCGAAATATCATCTCAGGGCCGTTCTGATTGTGCTCACCGCCGTAGTGGGCTATCCGCTGGCGGGCATCTATGGTCTGGCCGCCACCTTGCTGATGGGCATATTTTGCTGGCGACTGGAGTCGAAGATGGTGAGTGCAGTCTATAGCACGCTGGCCATTCTTGCCGCGGTGGCCGTACCGCTACTTTGCTACAGGTATCTTTATTACGAGGTTAATCAGGCCAACGTCTATTGGGCGAAATTGCCCCTCTATCTTATTCAGGAAGAGTATCACCAATACTACATTCCCTACTATCTGCTCGCCCTGTTCTATGTCATTCTCGCTGCGACCTACAAGCCGGACAGAAACGAGCAGATGGCCAAGCCCATGCGCTGGCTCCTGATTCAGGCCGCTATGCTCGCCGTTCTCGTGATTGGCACCTACAAGGGCTGGTTCAAGGACGAGAACTTCCACCACGAACTGGCGATGGAGCGATGCATTGACCGTCTCGACTGGGAAGGGGTGCTGACTGAGGCCTCCAAGCAAGTCGATGAGCCCACACGTGCCATTGTCATGATGAAGAACCTCGCGTTGGGTCGGCTCGGACGACAGGGCAGCGAGATGTATTCCTACAAGAATGGTTCCAAGCAATACAATGCCCCCTTCCTCTTCCGCATGATGCTGGTCAATGGTCCGATGATCTACTGCCAGTATGGCATGACCAATTTCTGCATCCGCTACTGTACGGAGATGGGCGTGGAATACGACTGGCGTGCCGAATACTATAAGAACCTCACCCGCTGCACACTGCTCAACGGCGAGTGGAATGCTGCCCGCAAATACATCGGCCAACTGAAGAAGACCACCTTCCACAGGAAATGGGCCGAGGATATGGAGCAGTTGGTGGGCCATAGGGACAAGATTGCGCAGCACCCCGAGTTGGGTCCTATCACCCATCTGATGCATTACGAGAACCGACTCTATTCCGATCAGGGAGATGTGGAGAAATGCATCATGTTGCATCTTGCCGACCTTCGTGAGGTTGATGACCCCTATTTCCAGGAACAGGCCTTGCTCGCCGCGCTTTGGTCGGCCAATCCTCAGGTGTTCTGGTATCACTTCAGTCGCTATGTGAAACTGCATCCCCAGCAGCCCATCCCCATCCATTATCAGGAGGCGGCCTATCTGTTTGGCATACTCGGAAACGATCCCAACGTCGATAGATATCCGATAGATCCCAGTGTGAAAGGGACATTCTCACGATTCGACCAAACGATGGGCCTATACGACGGAAAGGATATCAAAGACGTACGAGAAGCCACTGAGCCGCTCTTCGGTAACACCTATTTCTACCAGTATTACCTCATGTCAAACCTCCCAGAATATTGAGGGGGCTTCGCCCCAGTTCAATCGGCGCAAGCGCCTGTTCAAGGCGACATTCGTCGCAGTTCAACGGGCTTCGCCCTAGTTCAAGGTTCAAAGTTCAAGGAACAAGTTTCGAGGAACAAGTTTCGAGGAACAAGTTTCGAGTTTCAAGTTTCGAGTTTCAAGTTTCGAGTTTCAAGTTTCAAGTTTCGAGGATCAAAGATCAAGGTTAAGGTTAAGGTTAAGGTTAAGGTTAACGTTAACGTTAGCGTTAGCGTCAAAGTTCAAAGTTTAAAGTCTAATGGTCAAGGTTATAAGTTCAAGGTTTATGGTTCAAGGTTCAAAGTTCAAGGAACAAAGTTCAAGGTTCAAGGTTAGCGTTAGCGTCAAGGTTCCCCTGCTATCCCTCATAGGAAGGGTTGGGGTGGGACTTTTCATACTGCTGTTGGCCTCGTGCGGCCAGCCTCAGTTGCCCACGGAATACAAACAGTCTGGCGAGTGGCCTAAGATCTATCCAGACTATGTCAACGTAACCGTACCGGCAAATATAGCCCCACTGACGTTCATGCCCGATAATCCTGACGTGGGCATGATTGCGCGCTACAAGGCGGGGGATGAGGAAGTAATCTATGCCGACAAGATGCAGCCTACGGAAGAGGAATGGCACCGACTGACGGAAAAAGCACGGGGAGGTAAGATTGAAGTGGACGTCTTCACACAGACCGATGACCAATGGACACGCCACAAGCCTTTCTGCATCTATGTGTCGGCCGACTCCATCGACCCCTATATCAGTTACCGACTGATAGCCCCGTCCTTCGTCTCCTACGAGGCTCTGACCATCAACCAGCGATGCCTCGAGAACTACGACGAAAGCGTTATCTACGACAACATCCTCAACAGTTTCGAGAAAGACGGCCAGTGCATCAACTGTCACCACTATCAGGCATACAATCCCCAGCGCATGCAGTTCCACGCCCGTCAGTTCCGCGGTGGCACTGTCCTTGTCATGGACGGGAACATGAAGAAAATAAACATGAAGAACGACTCCATCCTTGCGGCTGGTGTCTATCCCGCGTGGCATCCCACCCTCAACTTCATCGTCTATGCCACCGACAAGACCTTCCAGAACTTCCACATCAACAACCTCAACAAGATTGAGGTATATGATCTGGCGAGCGACATCATTGCCTACGACATCGACAAGAATGAGGTGACCAACCTGGAAAACGACACCACGGAGTTTGAGGTATTCCCCTGCTGGGCTCCCGATGGGAAGACGCTCTACTTCTGTAGTGCCCACTTTGAGTATCAGGATACAGCACATTCAAAAAATGTGGAGATGAGAAACAGATATCAGGAATTCAGATACAACATCTACAAGAAGAGTTTCGACCCTGCCACCCGTCAGTTCGGTCCTAAGGAACTGGTCTATGACGCTGCGGCCAACGACCAGAGTGCCACGCTGCCAAGAGTTTCACCCGATGGGCGCTTCCTGCATTTCACATCCGGCAAATTCGGCTATTTCCACATCTGGCATCACGATGCCGACATCTGGTCACTTGACCTCCAGAGCGGCGAGATACGACCTATGAGTGAAATCAACTCCTCCGACACCGAGAGTTATCATTCCTGGTCGAGCAACGGCCGGTGGGTGATCATCAGCAGCAGAAGATACGACGGTACGTTCACCCGACCGTTCATTGCACATATCGATGCAAACGGAAAGGGGACGAAGCCTTTCGAACTGCCGACCGCCGACCCCGACTATCACAGGCAGTTCATGAGGAGTTACAACATCCCCGAATTCATGCGCGGACCTGTAACCATCACCCCACATCAGTTTGCAGACATCCTGAAAGGCGAAGCCACCCCTGTGAAATATAAAGAATAGGAATTCGTTTCTGATTCGGGAGTTAGCAACTTGGTAGTTCGTATGTTTGGGGGTTTATTGACTAAACCCCCAAACTCTTTTTTATGGATATTTAGATTTAAAATACCACCATCGTCCTACGTTTTAATTCCGATTGAGTCTAAGTTGAAAGGGAAGAAAATCGGTGAGAACCTCAGCAAATGAAAACAAGTTCTCTTTGCGTTCGGTTTGCACGAAAATTCAGGTTTCAGGTTTCATTCAGAGCAGGGTTTTTCTTTATTCCCCTTTGGCTTAAGCCCTTTGCCTTTTGCGTCTCCTATGTTGGTCATAGGCTTCGCCCGACCTTTCAAGAGTCGCAATATCCAGATATCGAATGTTTCCATAAATAGCAAAAACTCACCCACAAGGTTTCTTCCGGATGGAATGGTCCTCGTAGGTGAGTTTCTTTATTTTGCAGAGGCACTATCAGGTGCCCAGGGATTTGCTATGCTATGAGCATTCAGAATGGATTAATCCTCGTAGTCGTTGCTCTTGCTCTGACCAGCCTGTACGACATTCATGATGAAGTCGCCAACCTTCTCGCACTCTGAAACCATATCGGTGTAGTAGATACCGAGTTGGTAACTGTACTTGCCGGCTTCGACGTCGCGCACGTTCTGATTCTTCAACTGGTTGCGATAGTTGTTGATCTCGTGCTCGATGTTATACGACTGCGCGATATTCGGACGTGGGGTAGGACTCTTCACCTTCTTCACCATCTCGTCGAATGCCTTGTCGACAAGCGACATCATCGTGCGTATGTGGTCGGTCTGTTCCGTCGTGAACGGTGCCTCGCCAGCTTCGCGCTTGCGGTTCAGGGTACGACCCAGATTGTAGCAACTGTCGCCGATACTTTCCAATTCGTCAATCTGGCGCATCATCATCTGAATCTGACTCTTCGACTCATCCGACAGGCGTCCTTCGCTTACCTTATGCAGGTAGTCGGCGATTTCGATTTCCATTCGGTCGGTAATCTGCTCGTATTTCTGGATACGCGCAAAGAGGGAGCTAAACTCCTTCTCGTCGTCGGTGTCGAGCAGATCCTTCGTGAATCCGAACATCTTCTGACAACGCTCAGCAAAACTGTTGATCTCCTTCTGGGCTTCCAGAATGCTAAGTTCGGAAGTGGAGAGCAGACCAGCAGAAATGTACTTCAGACGATACTCCTCGTCCTGCTTCTTCATAGGCAGAATCTTGCAGACGAGTGCAGCAATCTGATTGACGAACCAGATGAGCAACAGGGTGTTGACAATATTGAATGCGGTGTGGAATGCGGAGAGCTTGAACAGCGGATTGTCGCCAGCACCCATCACATTGGTTACGAACCAACTGACGGCATCGCAAGCAGGATAGAAGAACGGCAGGACGACAACGACACCGAACACGTTGAAGAACATGTGGGCCAGGGCGGCTCGCTTGGCCTGCGTGTTACCCGTGAGTGAGGCCATGAAGGCGGTGATGGTCGTACCGATGTTCTGACCCATTGCAAGGGCTGCAGCCTGTTCGAATCCGAATCCGGGAATGTTCATGTCGAAGAGCATCAAGGTGATGGCCATCGTGGCAGCTGATGCCTGCACGAGCATGGTGACCAGTGCACCCACTGCAATGAACAGCAGAATGGTCAGGAAACTGTCGCTGGAGACGTGGGCAAGCATATTGGCGACCATCGTGCCGATGTTCATGTCGTTGGCTGCCTGCTGCAGGAAACTCAGACCCATGAACAGGAACGAGAAGCCAAAGATGAACTCACCAATACTCTTTCGTTTTGACTGCTTAGAGAAGATCAGCGGCACACCAAATGCCAATAACGGTACGGCAAAGGCGGCGATGTTCACCTTGAATCCTACGGCCGAGATGACCCACGCCGTGGTCGTTGTACCAATGTTGGCACCCATGATTACGCCAATGGCTTGCACAAGATTCATCAAGCCGGCGTTTACAAACGAAACGACCATTACGGTTGTTGCACTTGAACTCTGAATCAGGGTCGTTACGACAATACCCGTAAGGACACCCATCAACCGGTTCTTCGTCATAGAAGCCAGAATCGATCTCAGTCGATCACCGGCAAACTTCTCAAGTCCCTCACTCATGATCTTCATACCATAGAGGAACATGCCAAGAGAACCTAGAAGCGAAAAGATATTAATAATCGTATCCACAAATAAAAAATTGATGTAATTTGTAAATGATTTTGCAAATGTTACATTCGTGTGACAAATTTACGTATTTTTCATGAAATTACCAAATTTTATGGAACAAGATTGTGAAAATTGCCTTAAAAATGCTCTTTTTCGCTATGACAAGGGGGCTTTCCAAAGTAACAAGGTAACAAGGCGCTTCGCGCAGTTGAGAAGCCTTCGGCCTTTGTTGAGAAGGTTGAGAAAGCGCTTCGCGCGGTTGAGAAAGAGGTCTACCTTCAATCTTAAAGTTACTAGGTTATGAGTGGTTATGAGTAGTTATGAGTGGCATATCCAAAGTAACAAGGTAACAAAGTAACAAGGCGCTTCGCGCGGTTGAGATGTGTTGAGAAGAGTTGAGAGGCATATCCAAAGTAACAGGGTAACAAGGTAACAAAGCGCTTCGCGCGGTTGAGAAGAGTTGAGAAGAGTTGAGAGGCATATCCAAAGTAACAAAGTAACAAGGTAACAAAGCGCTTCGCGCGGTTGAGATGTGTTGAGAAGAGTTGAGAGGCATATCCAAAGTAACAAGGTAACAAGGTAACAAGGCGCTTCGCGCGGTTGAGAGGAGTTGAGAGGCATATCCAAAGTAACAAAGTAACAAGGTAACAAGGTAACAAGGCGCTTCGCGCGGTTGAGAGGTGTTGAGAGGTGTTGAGAAGAGTTGAGAATGAACTTCGCGCGGTTGAGAAGCCTTCGGTCTTTGTTGAGAAAGTTGAGAATGTTACGCCAAAGAACTTGCATCCGAAGCCTTCAGGCTCGCTCTAAAAACAAGGTCTCAGAAAGTTTTTATCAAAAATTCAACCCAAATATTTGGTGGTTCCGAACTTTTTACTTACCTTTGCATCCGCAAAACCAACATGGTGCCCGTAGTTCAGTTGGTTAGAGCGTCAGATTGTGGTTCTGAATGTCGTGGGTTCGAGTCCCACCGGGCACCCCAAGGCGTAAAACCCTGTAAGTCAATTGTCTTATAGGGTTTCTTGTTTTTGAGGGTATTCATTGTTGTACCACTTTTGTGCCACTTGTTTACAAACCTTCTCGAAAAAGTTCCAAACGAGTGTTACAAATGAGAAAATACGTGTAACAAACTTTTTTGGATATATGCGAAGAATGCGATAATTTTGCAATCGAATATATATATATTATATGCATTAGATATATTATGGTTAATGTTTTCAAGAGCAGGAGGCTGATGTGATTCACCCTCCTGCTCGTTTTTAAAACCATAAGCGCTATTCAGTCCTACTTTATTATTGACCTAAAATTGTGAAGAATGAAATATCCTGGAAAAGGTCCTCTGTTGGTCGATGCTGTGGGATGGGGATGCGTAGGATTAGGCAGCAGGCGGGGGTAACGGCCCACCTGGCCTACGATCGTTAGGCACTAGGCACAACCTGTGTCCACAAGGTGCGTCCAAAGAAAAACTGCATAGGTTATAATTTCCAGCAGTATCTTGTGAAGGTGCGGACGCGTATGACGCAGCATCCTAACCGAAAGACAAGGGTGATATCATGTTCGAACCGGCAAAGGAACCAACTTGTGAAATTATTTAATATGGTACGCGCGTGAGAGATAAGGATATGAACGAGTAATTTTTTTACGAATTTAGTTCCATTTTTTTGCAAATGTTACTTTTTGAAAAGTAACTGATACATAAAAAGTCGTTACAAATGAAAATAATGTTTAATTTTGCAAACGATATTTTAAATATATAACAACAAACAAAAAAAATGTTTAAATTTGCAAATGACAATATATATATAAATTCCACAATCTGTAAACTAAACGAAAATTTGATATAATAATTAAAACCCAAATGACAAAAAAACTGAAAATGATGATCAATCTTGTTATGTGCAAGAAATCTTCAAAGACATCGGTTCTGGCTTTGCTTATGGTGGTTTTCTCATTACCATCATTCGGTCAAAGTTTAGTCAAGGGTGTCGTCATTGACAGCAGCGGCGAGGCGGTAATAGGTGCAACAGTTGTCCAAAAAGACAATCGTACGAATGGAACTATTACCGACATCGACGGAAACTTCTCGCTAAATATGCCAGGAGGTAAGGGTACTCTTATAGTGACTTACGTCGGCATGAAAGAGAAAGAAGTAAAAGTTACATCTGATAAAGTAAACAGAGTGACTTTGGAAGATGATGATACCCAACTTGAAGAAGTGGTTATTGTCGGTTATGGCCAGCAGAAGAAAGCCTCTGTGGTGGGAGCCATTACCCAGACAACAGGTGAAGTGCTTGAACGAGCAGCCGGTATAGGTAGTGTCAGTGCTGCCCTTACAGGTAATCTACCCGGTATTGCGACAATTGCTTCTACGGGTCAGCCAGGTGAAGAAGACCCACGAATTTATATCCGTGGTGCTGCTGCCTGGAATCAGGATGCTCAGCCACTGGTTCTCGTCGATGGCGTCAAGCGTGAGATCAAGTCAGTAGATATCACGTCTGTGGCAACAATCTCGGTATTGAAGGACGCATCTGCCACTGCTGTATATGGTGTGGAAGGTGCTAACGGCGTTATCCTTATTACCACCAAACGTGGTGTGGAGGGTAAGGCAAGAATTGATGTTGGCTTCAATGCTACCTTAAAGGCCGTATCAAAACTGCCACGCAAGTACGACTCCTATGACGGTTATATGTACCGTAATCAGGCCATCGAGCATGAACTTGCCATAGGCGGAGCCGCATCGTGGGCATATTATCGTCCACAGACCTTCATCAATAATTTCCGCAATCAGGATCATACGGTTTTGTCAAACTATACTGCTGATGGTTCCTACCTTGGCGACTACAGTCAGGCAGAGCGTTATCCGAATGTTGACTGGCAGGAAGAGATGTTCAAAAATACTGCTTTGTCATATAATACAAACCTCAACATCTATGGTGGTACGGAGTATGTAAAGTATTTCGTAGCATTTGACTTTCAGAATGAAGGTGATATGACAAAACTTTGGGATAACCATCAGGGCTATGAAGGTGGTTACTCCTATAATCGTTTGAATGTACGTTCAAATCTTGACTTCCAAATTACGAAGACCACTCAGTTCAAGGTGAATCTGGCAGGTTCTAATGCCCAGCAGAAGACGCCTCGTTATTATTATGGTAATAGCGGCGAGTTCTTCCAGCAGCAGAAGTGGGCAGGTGCCTATGGTATGGCGCCCAACCTTTTCCCTGTTCAGTTCTCCAATGGGGCCTGGGGTTACTACCCACTGGTTTCCAACATCGAGAACTCTCCGATGAGTGTGGCTACAGCAGGTTATGAGTTGAAAACCATCACACGTGTATACACTGACTTTGCACTCGAGCAGAAACTCGATTTCATCACGAAGGGACTTGTTGCAAGAGGAACGATTTCCTGGGACAACCGCTTCGATGAGGGAACCCGTGGTATTTCTGCCGAAGGTCACAAGAACAGTAGAGCATACATGCTTCCTGAGGACGGACTGCTACTATTTGAGTCGGCCATCTATGATAATACTGGTTTCGACTTCTATGAGAGCCGCGACTGGGATGTCAGGGCAGGTGACGTCAGTTATACATACCGTGCAACCGAAATGTCGCTCCAACTATTCTGGGGACGTCAGTTCGGCGACCATAACTTGACGCTCATGGGCAACTGGAAGCGTCGTATCGATGCAGGTAATGCTGACCTCGAAAATCGTCGTGAAGACTGGGTGTTCCGTACCACCTATGATTATAAGAGCAAGTACTTTGCAGAGTTCAATGGAGCCTACAACGGTTCACAGAGATTCTCACCCGACAATCGTTTTGCATTCTTCTGTTCAGGAGCAGTAGGCTGGATGGTGTCTGAAGAGAAATTCATGAAATCTCTTAAAGATCGAAATATCGTTGATATGCTCAAGATTCGTGGTTCATTTGGTGAGATCGGTGATGATAGTGCCGGTGCCCGCTTCGCTTACCTGACTGGTTGGGAAGTTATGAACAACGGAGATGGTTTCAATATGTCTATTGACGGTTCGGCAAGTCCCTTCGTAGCCTATAAGGAAGCCACGATTGCTATGCCTGACCTTCGCTGGGCAACGGTTCAGAAGAAGAACCTTGGTTTCGACTACGGATTCCTCGGCGGTATGTTTGCCGGTAGTTTCGACTGGTTCCGTGACGACCGTTATGACATCTTTATATCAGGTGCCGACCGCTCGGTTCCTTCTTATTTTGGTGCAGCAAAGACTCCTGACATCAATAAGGGTAAGATTAAGAATACTGGTTTCGAAATTGAACTTCGCTTCAACAAGGTGCTGAAGAACGGTATGCGTTTCTGGGTTAATTCCAACTATACCTATGCACACAATGTGATTAAGTTGAAAGACGATCCCAAACTGATTCCGAGTTACCGTAAGGCTGAGGGTTATTCTCAGGGACAATACTGGTCGTTCATTGATAAAGGTTTTATCGGCTCTTATGATGAACTATATGGTACGCCTGCGCGTGAAAAGGACGACGGTCAGGTTCTTATCGGCGACCACTATATCGTCGACTTTAATGGTGACGGTGTCGTTGATGAAACAAACGACCAGGCTCCTTACGGCTATACAGGAAATCCTGAGCACACCTACAATGCTACCATCGGATGGGAGTGGAAGGGCTTCAGCATGTTTGCCCAACTCTATGGCGTCACGGGTGTTACGCGTGACGTAGGTCTCCCCTCTTTCAATAATAAACTTCTCACCGTATATGATAATGGTAAATGGTGGAATGCTGTAGATGGAACAGGTGAGGTTGTCGTACCTCGCTTCACGACTCAAGTTTCATACAACGATGGAACACAGTATCTCTACGACGGTTCTTACTTCAGACTGAAGAACGTTGAAGTCGCCTATACATGGACGAAGGGCTGGATTAGGAAACTTGGATTCACAAGTCTGAAAATCTACCTCAATGGTAACAACCTTTTCCTGATTACCAAGATGCCTGACGACCGTGAGAGTAACTATGGATGGAGTGGCGGAGGCGGTGCCTATCCTACTGTCAGACGTTACAACTTCGGAATTAAACTTAACATTTAATGGCGTACAACTATGATTAAATATTATAATAACATAAAATCCCTTTTGTGGAGTTTGCTGCTCTCGTTGGCTGTTGGCGCTTCGCTTACGTCGTGCACCGACTGGCTCGAAAAAGATCCGGAGTCTATCGTGGCAGAAGATGAGGCATTCAAGAACTTCCGCAACTTCCAGGGATATATTGAGGAAATCTATAACCTGATACCTGACAAGGAGAAGGTTAATTATTGTACCGCATGGAATTTTGGCGATGATGCTGTTCATAACCCTGAAGGCTATGCACATATGGATCATCAGGTGGACCTTGGCAACTATCGCAACTGGCTGAATAACAACCAGTGCTGGCTCATGGGTAACAACTTCAATGGCCGCGACCAGTCGCTCTGGAGAAACTCATGGTACAGCATTCGTAAATGCAACATGGGTATTGAGCAGATTAAGTCACTCGTAGGAACTGATGAAGAGCGCGACCTGTTGCTTGGTCAGATGTATTTCTTCCGTGCATGGTGGCATTTCGAACTGATGTGCTACTTCGGAGGTCTCCCCTATATTGATCAGGCTTTTGAGGCTTCCAACATTCCAGAACTTCCTCGTCTTTCTTTCCAGGAATGTGCTGACCGTTGTGCTGAAGACTTCGAACGTGCCTACGATCTTCTTCCTTTGGATTGGGATGAAACTCTGGCCGGTATGCAGACATCAGGAAAGAACGAACTTCGTGTCAATAAGTTCATGGCGCTCTGCTATCTTGGCAAGTGCTATCTTTGGGCAGGTTCTCCGCTGATGAAGGAGTTCGAGAAGACCAAGGATGGTGGTGTAGCCCAACTGTTGGGTGCAAGTTCCAATGGCAAGACTTATGACTACGATGTCAAGTACTGCCGTTTGGCAGCAGAGGCACTCGGAAAGGCGCTTGATATGGTCAACAAGGGTACCGTAAGATACAAACTTGCTGAGTATAAGTATTCAAATATCTACGATCACGAGCGTGATGAAAATTCAGAGACCAACTATTCTGACATCTTCTATACGGTCAAGCAGAGTTGGAATATGCCTGGTACTACAGAAGCCATCTTCCGCGGTGCTTATCCAGGAGTCAATTCCGCCAACTGGAACTGTGCAAAGATTTTCGGTCCTAAGGTTTCCGGTCTTGTAGAGCACGACAACATCATTCATCATCCCACCGCTAACCTCGTCGACCAATACGGTATGGCTAACGGACAACCCATCTATCTGGTTCAGAATGGTGAATACGTGCTGAACCCCAATTCCGGCTGGGATCCTGAGCATCCCTTTAAGAATCGTGACCCACGATTCTATCATGACTTTGTGTTCGACGGTTTCCACTATGTTCTCAGTACAGACCCCCTGTCGGCAGAGCAGAAGAAACTTGAATATTGCGACCTTTACACGGGTGGCGCTATGCGCGACATCGACCATGGAAGCAGCACGGGTTATTTCATTCAGAAATTGGTGCCTCACCAGTGTAATTTCGGCGATAAATGGTACGATTGGGAGTACGCTTTCCAGTCTTATATTCCTTATATGCGTCTGGCTGATGTCTATCTGATGTATGCAGAGGCCAAGGCTGCTATTGCAACGAATGTAAGTGAATTGAACGAAAGACCCATGTATTGTACCACATTGTCGGCCGTAGAGGCCATCAACGCACTCCGCGATCGAGTGAACTCAATCGATTATCCTATGGAGCATGTTGCCGCTAATCTTCGCGACACTCGTGAGCATTTTATTGATGAAGTACGCCGCGAACGCGCTGTGGAACTTGCTTTCGAAGGTTTCCGCTGGTGCGACCTCCAACGCTGGCTTCTCCTGACGGAGCCTCCTTACACAATGAAATACTCTCATGAATTTGAGCGACTGGAATGGGGCAATTACGACCCGAACAAGTCCTTTGAGGAGAATCAAATTGATGAGAAAGGCAAGAAGAGATCAGAACCGCTCTATCCGTGGGATTGGTTCAAAAGTCATGATCCCAAGGACGCACATGTTGGTAACTTCACCAAGAAGGAACTCATCACCCGTCGTCTGGAATCTAAGCACTACTGGTTCCCACTTCCCGATAAGGATATATATCTTTACGAAGGATTCCCACAGAACCCTGGATGGTAAGTCAATGAGAAAATGAGAAATGAGAAAATGAAAAATTGAAAATATGAAAAGTATAAAAATAAACATATTTCTCTTTGCCATGCTCGCTGCATCACCGCTTGCGGTCAATGCACAGACCACCGATGAGGCGGATTCTGTCTCGGCAAAAAAGAAAGTCCATGTCGCTTTCCGCGATAAGGATCCCGACCATCTTCTGGGAGGCATTTCCTATGTGGATATGGAAGAATTGCAGAGGAAGGACTATACGATGAGTAGCCTTGAAGACATGTATGCGCTTGTCGGTGGATGGAATGGCAACAACCTTTGGGGTATGGACAATGAACGTCTCGACAATAACGACAACAGCAATCTGCCGCTCGTTATTATCGACGGTGTGAAGCGTCCGTCGAACAATGTGCTTCCTTCTGAAATAGAGCAGATTACCTTCCTTAAGGGTGCTCAGGCAGTGGTGCTTTATGGTGCCAAGGGAGCAAAGGGTGCTATCTTGATTACTACCAAGCGCGGTAAGGTGGACGGCCTTCAGATTCAGGCAAACGCGAATACAGGTTTCCATGTGGCCAAGGAATTTCCAGAGTATCTTGGCTCTGCGGAGTACATGACGCTCTATAACGAGGCATGTATGAACGACCAATTGCCCACAGGTCCCCGCTATTCGCAACAGGAGATATACAACCATGCCTTGGGTGTTAATCCATATCGTTATCCTAACGTGAACTACTATTCCTCCGATTATATTCGTAAGGTGTATAACCGTTCTGAAGGGACTTTGGAAATCCAGGGTGGTGGAGCGCGTGCCCACTTCTACACAAACATCAACTACTATCGCTTCGAGGATCTCATCAACTTCGGTCCGGCTAAGGACAACTACACCGACCGTTTTAGCGTACGTGGTAATGTGGATCTCGTAGTCAACAAACTCATCAAGGGCTTTGCCAACGTGAGCGCCACCTTCTATAACGCCAATAAGAATAAGGGTAACTTCTGGGGTGATGCGGCCAGTATGCGTCCAAACTTCCCGGAGAATGCCGCACCATTGATTCCTATTGATATGGTAGACCCGAATGCCAGTAAGGCACTCGCCATCCTGGGCAAGTCGCTCAATCTTCTTGACGGAAAGTATTTCCCCGGCGGAACAAAGGCCACCCAGACTAACTCCATTGCAGATTGCTATTTTGGTGGTAGAACAAAGGACGTCAGTCGTCAGTTCCAGTTTGATGCAGGAATCATTTACGACATGAACAAATTCCTGAAGGGTTTGTCCTTCAAGACATTGTTCTCTATTGACTATGCTGCCAACTACAGTCTTTCATACAACAATAAGTACGCTGTGTTCATTCCAACGTGGAGTAACTATAATTCACAGGACGTCATCACGGCAATTACCCAGCAGAACGACGAAGTGGTGACAGGTCATATGTCTATGTCGGATACGAAATATCGTCAGACCATTAGTTGGAATGGCCATTTCGACTACGACCACACCTTTGCTGCCAAGCATCATGTAACGGGAATGTTGCTCGCCAATATGTTTACGACAACGACAAGTGGCACATACCATCGTTATGCAAATGCAAACTTAGGTCTGCAGTTAGGTTACGACTATATGGGGCGTTATTTTGCTGAAGCAGCAATGGCAGGCGTTCATTCTGCCCGCCTTCCCAAAGACCAGCGCAATGCCATTTCACCTTCGTTCACCCTCGGTTGGAACATCGCCAAAGAGAGTTTCATGGAGGGAAGTTTCGTCGACGACCTGATGCTCAGCGCTTCCTACAGCGATCTGAAAGAAGATATTGATGTCTATCTGAAAGACAATACCTTCTATATCTATGATGCCTTATGGAACCAGAAGGGTAGCGGATTCTCATGGAATGAAGGAACGACTGCAAGTTATACTTATTCCACAATGGGTGTCAATCCCTCCCTCGGTTTCGTTCAACGCAAGGAATGGTCGGTAAGCCTGAGAGGTTCCTTCTTCAACAAGTTGATCTCTACCGACCTTAGTTTCTTCAATACGGATATGTCTGGCTATATTGTCCAGAATCTGACTACCTTCCCCTCTCACTTGCAGGGTGGTCTTTCTGGAAGTTCATTCATGCCGGCCATCAACAATAACATACAGAACCGTAAGGGTGTCGACTTTAGCGTCACGCTCAAGAAGAAGATCGGTGAAGTTGATGCTACTTTAGGAGTCGTTGGTACTTATCTCACCACAAAATGGAAGAAGTACGATGAGACGATAGATCCTTTGGCATCTCACAAATATTTGGAAGGTCAGGCTCTTGATGCGCTCTGGGGCTATAAGTGTCAGGGCTTCTATTCTCTGAACGATTTTAATGTGACCACCAGCGATGATGGCACCACGAAGTACACGCTGAAGTCAGAACTCCCGACTCCTGCTATCGGTGGTAGCATCCAGCCCGGTGACCTGAAGTACGAAGATGTCAATGGTGATGGCCGAATCGACAATAAGGATTTGGTCGTTCTTGGCAAGTCGGGCACCATTACTGTTTTTGACGACGGAGGTAATCCTACCGCCAGTCCTTACAGCAATCCTTTGGGCAGCATCGGAACTCCTTGGTTCGTTGGCGTGAACCTTACGCTCAAGTATAAGAATTTCACGCTCTTTGTGCTCGGTAATGGCCAGTTCGGCGCTTATGCAATGAAGAACAGTGGCGGCACGAGTTACTACTATATGGATCAAGAGGCTAAGTACTCTGTGAACGTTCGTGGTCGTTGGACGCCGGAGACTGCTAATACTGCTACGCATCCACGTCTGACAACGCTGAGTTCGAACAACAATCGTGCAGCATCTACATTCTGGATGTACAGCACCGACCGTTTCAACCTTCGCAAGGTACAGTTGACTTACGACTTCCCGTCGGAAATGTTTGATGGGAAATGGGTGAAGTCCCTCTCTGTTTATGTGAACGGAAACGACCTGCTCACAATTTCAAAGAACCGCAAGTTGATGGAAACCAGCGTTGGCTATGCGCCACAGACTCGTTTCTATAACCTCGGTGTCAAGGTTACCCTGTAATGAAGTGATAAGTGAAAAGAGTAAAATTCAGTATTATGATTACCAAAAATATCTATAGACGCCTGATAAGTTTATTATTGATCATCTGCAGTTTCTCATTTAGTGCAGTGCTGCTCACCTCATGTGATGACATGTTCGAGCCAGCAGATGAAAACAAGCGACAGGCCGACGACATGGTGGAAGAGTCTCTGTATGCCTATGGCTTGCTGATGTATGGCTACGGACGACTTCCTTACCTTACGACCACGACAACCGACATTGCCACAGACGATGCTGTCACCAACCTGAAGACGAGCAATTATCTGAATATGGCAACAGGAACATGGGCTTCCGACAATAACCCGATGTCTCAGTGGAACAACTGTAAGGATGGAATACAGTATATCAATCTTTTCTTCACGATCGTAGAGAAGGTGAAATGGGCACCGAGTGCTGCTTCGAAGCAGCAGATGTTCGTCGACCGTCTGAAAGGTGAGGCATTCGGCTTGCGCGCGATTCTTTATTACTATCTGCTGCAGGCCCACGGAGGCTATGCTGACGATGGTACCCTATACGGTGTGCCCCTGCTGACCACTTTCGAGGATGGCGGTTCCGACTTCAATCAGTCTCGCGCCACATTTGCCGACTGTGTTAAGCAGTGTTTTGCCGACTGCGACAGCGCTATGCTTCTTCTCCCTACCGATTATGAAGACATCGGTTCGGAGACCCAGATTCCTGAGAAATACAGGCAGTTGGGCGCAAATGCCTCTGGCTATAACCTCGTGTTTGGCACCAAGGCTAAGAATCTTCTCTCTGGTCGTATTGCCGAGGCTGTCAAGGCTCAGGTCGCCCTGCTTGCCGCCAGTCCTGCATTCCGCGAACAGAGTGGTGTGACTTCTGCCGAAGCAGCAACGCTTTGTGCCAATGTACTCAAACGTATCGGCGGGTTAGAAGGATTCGACACGACAGGTAATGTTTGGTACAAGAACAAACCCAAACTTGAGCCCAGTGCGGCTGAGATGCCTGAGATTCTCTGGCGTGAGGACCGCCATAAGAATGCCGATCAGGAAAGAGAAAACTATCCGCCGACATTGTATGGTCAGGGTCGTGTCAACCCGTCCCAGAACCTTGTCGACGCTTTCCCCATGCGCAGCGGACGTCCTATCACAGATCCCAATTCCGGTTACGACCCCAATAATCCGTATGCTAACCGCGACCTTCGTCTGACCGACGATGTCATCTACAATGGTACCGTTTTCCATACCAAGAAGTATGAAATCATTACGGGTACTTATCCTGCTATTCATGGCGATCAGTCCGAGACTGACGACAATCTCAACAGCATCGACAGATCCACACGCACAGGCTACTACCTGAAGAAATTGCTTCGCGACGATGTGAGCCCGCTGTCAAGTTCACTGATTGAGCAACAGCACATCTATCCTCGCATCCGCTACACCGAAATCTTCCTGGCCTACGCCGAAGCAGCCAATGATGCCTGGGGACCCAAGGCTGATCCTACGAACGTCGGCTTCACAGCCTACGACGTCATTAAGGCCATCCGCGAGCGTGCAGGTCTTGGCACCGACGAATTTGGTCGCAAACTCCCCGAAGGTGATGTCTATCTTGAAGAATGTGCCAACGATCAGGTGAAGATGACCAACTTGATTCGCAACGAACGCCGTCTTGAACTCTGCTTTGAGAACAAGCGTTTCTGGGATCTTCGTCGTTGGTTGTTGCCTCTCGATGAAACTGTGAAGGGAATGAAGATCGACCGCAACGAAGAAACGGGCGAACTCTCCTACACCATCATTAATGTCGAGGAACGCAATTACAACAACTCTTACCAGTGTTACGGACCTATCCCTAAGAGCGAAGTACTCAAATGGAGCAACCTCAAACAAAACAAAGGTTGGCAATAGAACTGATAAGTGAAGAGTAACTCATAAAACTCACGAACTATAATAATATAATTAAGAATTATGATTACCAAAAATAATAAGAGACGCTTGATAATTCTATCATTTATCATTTGTCAGTTGTCATTTAGCGTAGCACTTACGTCCTGCTATAATGCAGACCATGAGTTCCCCGACTACGAAGGAGGCACCACAGCCTACTTCGCCTATCAGTTCCCGGTACGCACACTTGTACTTGGCAATGACATCTACGACAACGCCATCGACAACGAGCACAAGTGCCGGATCTATTCTACGATGGGTGGAGCCTATGGCGGACGCGACGCCTATGCCGAGATTGCCGTCGACGAGTCACTCTGCGACAATCTCTGGTTTGTGGATGAAGGCGGCAATGCAGCGTCACCGGTGCTTCCAATGCCGACATCATATTATAAACTCGCATCCAATGTCATTCCCTACAATGGTGATACTCGCGGTTATGTAGAAGTACAGTTCACTGATGCTTTCTTCAACGACCCTAAGGCCATAGAGAATACCTACGTCATACCCCTTCTGATGAAGAGCGTACGGGGCATCGACCATATTCTTACGGGCAAACCGCGCGAAGGTCTCTCGCCTTCCCGCACCAACACCGAAGACTGGGACATTCTCGCCAAGGACTATGTGCTCTACTGCGTGAAATACATGAACCCGTGGCAGGCAAAATATATTCGCCGAGGCGTCGACAATGTGACTGAAAAGGGAGAGACTACAACGATTGTACGCAAGGATTTCTCACTCGTGAACACAGATGTGGAGCGTTATAAGGAGAATCCCGTCAACCAGAATGATGAAGTCTGCGGCATCACAACCAAGAACATGTCGCAGGCCATCTTCCCGGTATCGTTCAAGACTTCCGGCGCATCCATTTCCTGCAACCTCATCCTCACGTTCAACGGCAACACATGCACCATTTCCACTGACGATGAGAACGTAACGGCCACTGGTTCTGGCGAATTCATTACCAATGGCACAGAGCGTTCGGAATATAAGGACTATCAGTGGGGAAGCAACGAAGGAGAGCCCGTTCAGCGCGATATTCTCCGTCTGGCTTACAATGTAAGTTTCGAAAACAGCGATATTCAGGTGTCAACCAACGATACGCTTGTCGTTCAGACCCGTGAGTCTAATCAGAAAGTATTCTTCACGCCCAAATACGTGAAGTGATGAATGAAGAATTTTTCATGGTGGTTTAAAATTGATAAAGATATGAGACAAAAGAAATTTATAGCAGAGAAAAGACGCAAGAAAACGTCGGTGAAGTTGCTTGCAACAGCATTCTTCATTCTTCTTTCTTCATGCTTCGTTTCCTCCTGTGCTGACTATAATGAGACAGACGATTTCACTGCTCAGCCCGACCCTGCTTTCGTGGAGCCGTATAAGGATCTGAACCCCGTTAAGGACTACATCAATAGGGAGGCTTATCCGAACATGTCGCTCGGCGCATTGCTGAAGGTGGTTGATTTCAACAAGCAGGAACTGGCTCATGCTGCCGCCGTTACCAACTTCGACAATGTTGCTTTCGGCACGTCCCTGATGTCTGGTTCTATTGTCAACGCCAAGGGTGTGATGAATTTCCTCGATATGAGCGACCTCCTCGCCCATGTTGAAGAAATCGGCTATGAGGTCTACGGCAGTCCGCTCTTCGCTAATGCCAATCAGGCCGACGAATGGCTGGCCACGCTCACGGCTCCCATTGAAGTCCCTGTCGACTACGTAGAGGGAAAGACCGTCAACTTCAACGATATGCCTGTAGGCAACTACACAGGTACCATTGAAAGCGGAAGTGCTTCAATTACCAAGTATGATGATCAGAACACGCTCAAGATCAATCAGCGAGCAAAAGTACGCATCATCGAAGGTTTCGATGTCGATCCGCTTGCTAAGTATACGATTGTCTTCTGGGCAAAGGCCGACAAGGAAGCATCTTTCTATGTAAACTTTTCCGGTAATAGAATCGACGGAAGCGGTACTGATGGAAAGTGGATCTGCAAGCCCGGTAAATGGCAGAAGATTGTGGTCGAGGCACAAAGTGCTCCCGACGCGACTGAAGGTTACCTGAGAATCGACAATACGCCTTCCGCTCCTGTCTATATCCAGAAGGTGGAGGTAGGCTACTATCCCGACAACCATCGTCCACAGACTGCGCAGGAACTGAACGACACCATCAATTATGCCATCGACACATGGTGCGACAAACTGATGGAAATCAATGCCGGTCGCATCAAGTTGTTCGACCTGATTGACGAACCCATTGATCCCTCGGCTGAATTGGAGAACGGTATGCTCGACCTCAAGCATTCTACCGAGAAGATTTTCTGGCAGGATATTCTCGGAAGCGCCAACTATGCGCCTGAGGTATCAAAAGTGGCTCGTGCTGCTTTCGAGAAGTATGGCGGAGTACCCGAAGAACTGAAGTTCTTTATCAGCGAAACCGGACTTGAGCAGCAGAAGGTATTCGAGAGCCTCAAGTACTGGATTGGCATCTGGGACGCCAACGGAGCGAAGATCGACGGCATCAATGCCAAACTGAATCTCACCTATAGCGAGAATCCCGCCAAGCAGGAGGCCAACAAGGCTTCTCTCGACCGCCTTCTCGCGAATCTTGCCTCTACGGGAAAACTCGTCCGCCTCTCCAATTTCGACATTAAGTATCAGGATGCTGCGGGCGCTCCTGTCTCAGCGGCAGCAATCACGGAAGCCCAGCGTCAGCAGTTGGCCGATTACTATGGTTATGTCATCAAGACTTACATGAATAAGATTCCTCACGACAAACAGGCTGGTATCTGTAAGGGCAACCTCGCCGACACCACCGACCCCGTAGGTCTCTGGTCTGTCGACAGCAAGAGCAAGGACTGGGTACGCAATGCCACCTATAAGGCATTCTGCGATGCCCTCAGCGGACAATGATGAACTCTTATGGCAGATAATTGCCAGCGAACAGAGGGAAACCCCTTTCCTGGCAGTTATCTTTCAAATAGCAATTACACTTTATTTTTATTCTATTTTATTAATCTAAAATTATTATGATGAAGAAAATTTTTACTCTTTTTGTTCTCCTTGCATGTTTCATGGGGGCAAAGGCGGTAGAGGTAGTTGATGCTGAAGTCGACTTCTCTAAGTATTCCGACATTTCGGAGTTTAAGTTTGCGGGCTGGGGCGCCAGTGAATCGGCAGTAGCCCGTCTCACCATTCAGGATGGTTGTCTTCACTTCCATAGTGAGGAAGCAACTGACCCCTCTTGGGACTGCCAGTTCCATCCTATCGGTGGTGTCAGTGCTGAGATAGGCGTTGTCTATACGCTTCATTACAAGATTAAGGGTTCTGTTGCCCAGAACGTATCTATGCTTGGATTCGGACAGACACCTTATGGACAATTCCCCATCACGACTGATTGGGTTGAGGGAACTGTCGATTACGAGTGCACAGATGCTTCCGGCGGTAACATCCTCATGCAGTGTGGTGACTATGTTGGTGATTGGGATATCGCCTATCTGAAGATTACCCACGAGGAAAGCGGCAACCAGAAGCCCGTAGAGTGGATTGAGTTGCTCACCAATGGTGATGCTGAGAAATCGTGGGCCGACCTGGGTCTTGCCGACGTAGTCTATAACGATTCTGAAAGGAACACGTTCGTTTGTGCTTGGGGTAAGGTGAAGGGTAAGAACCTGAATGAGGATGGCGCTTGGAACCCATATCCTGCCGACATCGAAGAGGTTGACGGTTCTCACGTGTTCGTCGTTCATGCAGCCATTGCCGATACTGAGGGCGATGCCTCTGCTTGGGACAACCAGTTCTGGATCCAGTCTCCGAAGCAGTTGAAGGTTGGCTCACAGTACAAGATCCATTTCCGCTACAAGGCTTCTCAGGACGTTGTTACAAACACCCAGTTCCACCATCAGACTCCGTCTGACTATGTCCACTGGCAGGCTATCGGTGATGTTTCCTTCACAACGGCTTGGCAGGATTTCGACCAGACATTCACAGTTCCTGATGCAGCAACCGATGCTTATTCTATCGCATTCAACCTGAACCCGAATGTCAAGGATGCTGTTGATTTCTATATCGACGACATCTCTCTGTCTGAAATGAAACTCGACCACGGATTCTTCGTTGCTTCTTCCAACACCACTACAGGTATTGAGTACGACTTCGACAATGCTATTGAGTTTGTTGATGGCGGCGATGGCCTGCTTGTTGCTACCGTTGGTACACAGGGCAAGCAAGACAGTTGGGTCAATGAGTTGATGATTTCTACTGTTCGCGGCCACAATGCTTCGTTCAAGGGCGGTACCATCAAGCCTTCCACAACCAATATTAAGAGTGGTGAGGACGAGTGGTACGACTACACTGAAGGATCTAACGCCAAGATCAAACTCCCCGCTGCTGGTGTGTGGAAGATTTCTATCGATACTGAATACAAGTCAATCAACTTCGTTCAGTTAGAAGGTGAGGAAATCATCGACAAGCCGGTTATCCAGATTGATCCCAACCCGACGGAAGTGGTTGTGAAGGGTCAGGAGCGCGACGACCTTGCCGACGGCTCTGATGGCACTATCAATGAGGAAGAAGGTGGTGAAGGCCAGCCTTGGGACAACCAGTTCTTCATCATTGCCAACCGCACTCTTTCTGCTGGTGAGGTAACTGTTATTTCCTTCAGATACAAGAGTTCTATTCCTGCTACGAGCGGCACACAGTGTCACGGTGAGCCAGGTGCTTACTTGCACTGGAATTGCCTCGGCACCTTCAACTTCACTGAGGAATGGCAGAACTTCGAGACTACATTCACCGTTCCTTCTGAGGCCGACGGCATGAAGTCTATCGCCTTCAATATGGCTGAGATCAAGGCTGCTTGCGACTACTACATCACCGATGTTATCTGGAGAGACGAGGCCAGCACAGAGTCTCTGATCGACCAGACTGGCACTAAGAACTTCTACGTGAAGGAAGGCGCAGGCACTTCTCCCTATGAGTTTGGTACCGATACTGGCATCAACAACGTGAACGACAATACCGTCCGCAGCAATGACGCAATCTACAACCTCGCTGGTCAGCGTGTTTCTAAGAACTACAAGGGCGTCGTTATTAAGAACGGTTCGAAGTACATTGTCAGATAAGAAACTCTTTTCACTCTCTCTAATTTAGAGGGCGTTCCATTTCATCGTGCGTTGCGTCTCCGTCAAAAGCGGAACGTGACGCACGAGATATTGAAGTCCCACTATGTGATGACATAACCTACTCTACTTGCAAATTTCATAGACTCATCAAAATAACAACTCTCAAACTCAATATATGAAGTCTTCATTTGTGAAATTATTATTGTTGGCAGCATTTCTTGCCTGTGGAAATAGGGCATTTGCGCAATTGCCTAACGAGAAATTCGGCAAGCCATCGAGTCTGGAATGGGAATTCAACGGCTGGGGCGAGGCTATCAAGGCCGATGCTATCGTCTTGTGTAAGACCATGAAGGTGACTTATCAGATTTCTGATCAGGTGTCTAATTTCAACCGTAACAGTTCCGAGATCAGTACTGATAACATTTCCGATTTTGGTAAAAACCAGATTGACGACAGCAACACCTTGGTTAAATATGAGTTTCGCCTCCGTACGAAGATTCTGAAGCCCGAGGGCGCTGGTCACGCCAACATCGACATTACCTATTTCAATTCCGACGACAATAGGGTCTTCGATGAATTGTCGAATCTGAAAGTGAGGGTTTTCACCAAGAACGCAAAGGGAAAGGTGGAGCGGAGGAATGTCAGCACCGACTCCTTCGTCAGGGAGCCAGTCGACGAAAACTATACGGTCATCCATGTGGCCGTACCCGATGTCGAGCCGGGTAGCATCATTGAATATCAATACGACATCACCAGTTCGCGGCCTTCATTCCTCTACGACTGGGTGTTTCAGGAATCCATCCCGATGTTCCATGCTAAGTGCGACATCGATATTCCCGCTTTCCTGCAGTTCAATATGAATGTGCCTATCAACAAACTCATTAAGTCTGGCGTTGTGGTGGGCCGCCTTGCCTACGACACCAATCGTCCTGACCTGAAAAAGGGTAAGACTTGCCCCACCAACCATTACACCATTTCGGGCGACTATATACTTCCCGCTGATCAGGCACCCGACATCATTGCCCCCTTCACCAGTAAGATCAACATGCCACACGTCACCCTTCCCGCCTATATGCCTGAAGGTCACACACATCTGAAGATTCAATAGAGATTATAAAAGTTCAAAAATGAAAAAGATTATTACTACGTTTGTAGCATTGGTCGTCGTTTCGGGCGTCTTTGCAGCCAAAAGGTTCACGATGACCATCACCGACAACCGCCTGCAGTCGATTACAGGCTTCGGCGCTGCCAGTTGCTATGGGGCTATGGAACCATACGCCAACGACACCCAGCCCGTGAGACTGCTCTTTGGCGACCAATCCGCCATTGGACTCAACATCATGCGCATGGAAATTTCTCCGAATTTTGAAGGTGATGTCAAAGTGCCCGAATGGAACTATTGGGATACCCCTTACGACTGGAACGGTTCCTTGCCTTCGGCCAAGATTGTCAAGCAGCGAGGCGGCATTGTCTTCG
The DNA here is from genome assembly GCA_024697645.1 of Prevotella sp. GTDB lineage: Bacteria > Bacteroidota > Bacteroidia > Bacteroidales > Bacteroidaceae > Prevotella. The sequence continues at coordinate 24,091 of JAILFH010000089.1, read as the reverse complement.
GCACCCCTTGGTCTCCACCTGGAGAGTATAAGACCAATGGCACTGCCCAGGGTGGAAACGCGGAGGATCAGGGCAATCAGAGAGGAACGTTGCGTGCAGATTGCTACGAAAAGTTCTTCCCGTGGCTGAACACATTCCTGAAGTGGATGCACGATAAAGGCGTCGATGTCGATGCTGTGTCTGTTCAGAACGAACCCGACTGGTGGGTCAGTTACTCCGGTTGTCTCTATACACCCGATGAGCAACTCGATTTGGTGAAGAACTATGCCCACATGCTGGATCGGGAGACTTACAAAGGCGTGCGTCTCATCAGTGCCGAACCCTTAGGCTTCGACCCCAATTATTCAAACAAACTACTCAACGACCCTGTTGCCCGTGATCAGGTCGACATCATTGCCGGCCACATCTATGGCCATCCGCCTCTTGTCAATCTGAAGAGTGCCGCTAAACTTGCCAAGCAATATGGCAAGGAAGTGTGGATGACCGAGCATTCGGTTTCCGACAACATCGGTGAGCGTCTGCCCAACTGGGACGAGCAACTGGAGTTCGCACGCGAAGTCAACGAGTGTCTGCAGGCTGGCTGCACGGGCTATATCTACTGGTATATGCGCGCTCATTGGTCCTTTGTGAGCACCGGTGAGTCGAAGTATGGCACAGAAAATGCAAAGAAGAACCAGTTGCTGCCTCGTGCCTACGTGATGTCTCATTTCTCGAAATACGTCACGGGTTCCACGCTGCTGGAGTCGTCGTGCACCTACGACCTCGTGACAAATGCCGATCTCGAGTCTTCGGCCTTCATCAAGGGCGACTCGCTCATCGTTATTGCCATCAACTCCCAAACCGATGACAGGGACTTCATCATCAAGATGGAGACTACTCCTTACGAGGTGATAAGTGGCGAAAGGCTCCTCTCGTGGGGTAATGAGAAGACCGAACTCTGCCAGAAAGAAACAATTGAAATCGCCGAACCTTCTCAGAGGCTCGTCGTTGGCCTGCCTGGAAAGTCGGTGGCGACCTATGTTTTCAAGTTGTCTCAAAGCAGTACGGCTGTCCAGAATGCCCGTCTGACCGATGCCGATGGTCCCGCAACCTATTACGACCTGCAAGGTCGTCGTCTGGCCCATCCCAGTGGCCTTTGCATCGAGAAGAGTGCTGACGGCACGTCCAGAAAAGTCTTCGTAAGAAAGTAAGCGTCATCTTACATGCTATACATTTGGGGGAACAATCGTTCCCCTATTTTTTTGTGAAGGGCTATATCTCGCCTCTTTGCAGTTGGAAGTCGCACCCACGCATTCCCCTCCTTCGGGGAGGCCAAGACAAGACGACGATTGAGTATCGTCGGTGAAGGCTTGGGGTGCAGCCTTCGGGTCGTGCAAGACTGGCGAAGCCCAAGCCGACGCAAGAACGCTAAAGGCAAAGGGCCTAAGCCGAAGGGGATATTCGAATGGAAAATGGAAAATTATAACTGCTGAGTTCCGCCCTTGGCGGCCTTTAGAAAACAAGAAAAAACAAAAGAAAACAGTTAAAAACATTTGGCGCGATGCGCCAAGAATAGTGACATAAAAAAACCTTCACCTGCAGCGAGCCAATCTATAAAATCAGTCTAAATCGAAATAAAAAGAAATCTGAGAAAATCTTTGTAATCTGTGGGCAAAGAAACTTTGAACGTTGACCTTGACGTTTATTTGTCGAGGAGCGAGGAACGAGAAACGAGGAGAAAAGAACAAGAAACAAGAACTTTTGGATCTGGCGAGCACGCCCATAACCACGTTACTTTGTTACTCTGTTACCTTGTTACTTTGGACAATGCCGCTCATAACTGCTCATAACTACTCTAAACCTTAACGTTGACCTTGAACTTTGAACTTTTTAACTGCGCGCAGCGCTATTCTCTCTCCACTCTCCACACTCCTCTCTCCTCTAAATTGTAGCGAAGCGAAAAGTAGCGTCAGCGATATGTAGACAAAGTCGAAGTGTAGCCGTAGGCGAAATGTAATTGTTCTTAGAACTGCCCGAAGGGCGACTGAACTTGGGCTTTCAGCCCGTCGTGGCCGCGAAACATTCTTAACCTTGTTGGTGCGCCACTTAGACTATCTACTTCCCGCCCTTTACGGGAGGGGTGATGGGGAGGGTCTCTTGTTTGAGTTGCGCGAAGCGCTGGATGATGAAACATACAAAAAAAACAGAACATTTTCATCAAAAAAGACAAAACGTCACTTCCTTATTTGTATCATTACCCCCGAATAATTGATTCATTTTTATATTATGTTACATATTGAAACGATTCTGATACAATTTTTGAAATAGTGTTACAAAATTTTAGATACATTTGTGTCGCAAACAACTAACTATTGTAATATATTTTCAATATATGGCCACCATAAGGAATCTGCTAAAACCATTCGTGTTTTTGATTCTGCTCTGTTTTCAATAGTTGCCCTGCGCGTCGGCTCAGAACAATGGGAAGGGAGCAGCAAATGACGTTGCAGCAGGCGAACCCACGGCGCTACAATCGTTTAGGTTCCAACAAAAAAGTAATGTTTCACTAAGGTTCAGACTATTTACATTTAACAATTTATCATATCAACCTAAAACAAACTAAACGTATGACCCAAGACAATTCATCCTAACGTTCGGCCGAACGTCTGCCAGGCAGACGGACAGGCCCAAGAAAAGCGATTAATTACTTTTATGAATCTATTTGTATTCATTACAAACCAATTATTTTAGAAAACTAAAAGAATGAACAAAACAACTAACAAGACAATGCTGCTTGTAGGAGCCTTTGCAATCGTAGGATTGTTCTGGTCGCCTCAGGCAAAGGCTGACTCTTCTGTAAACTCCGTACAATCGGTACAACAGGACAAAAGAGTAACAGGTAAGGTTGTTGACGCCGAAGGTCCAGTTATTGGCGCCAGCATCGTTGAAAAAGGCACAAGTCGTGGCACAGTTACCGATCTCGACGGTAACTATTCACTCAATGTAGGACCCAACGCTACACTTGTGATCAGTTACGTAGGCTTCAAGACACAGGAAGTCAGGGTTGGCAACAGCACCCGTATTGACGTAACACTTGAAGAAGACAACACCAATCTTAACGAAGTGGTTGTTGTGGGTTATGGTGTGCAGAAGAAAAAACTCGTCACCGGTGCTACGGTTCAGGTGAAGGGTGACGACATTGCCAAACTCTCAACCACAGATGCATTCACCGCATTGCAGGGTCAGACTCCTGGTGTGATCATCTTGCAGAACAGCGGTCAGGCAGGTGAAGGTTACAAGGTGAACATCCGCGGTATCGGTACAACGGGTAACTCAGACCCCCTGTACGTTATCGACGGCGTTGCCGGCGGTAGCCTTAACGACCTGAACCCCTCCGACATCGAGTCAATCGACGTACTGAAGGATGCAGCATCGGCAGCCATCTACGGTGCACGTGCTGCAAATGGCGTTATCCTCGTCACCACTCGTCAGGGTAAGGCTGGTAAGATTCAGGTCAACTACGATGGCTACATCGGAGCGCAGTATCTTGCGAAGGCAGCCGATGCGCTGAACGCTCAGGAATATGTCTATAGCCGCAAACTCCGCGAATTCAACGGTGGCGCAGCAGTACCTGAATGGGAGGCCAAACTTCCTGCCGACATTTACGAGAAACTTCAGAATGGCTGGGAAGGAACCGACTGGTTCGACGAGTCCTATCACAAGGGTGCCATCACCACCAACCACTCGCTGAGCCTCGCTGGCGGTAACGATATATCGAAATTCAACCTGGGCTTCGCCTACACAAAGCAGGACGGTATCCTCGGTGGCGAGACTCAGTCGAAGTTTGAGCGCTACAACGTTCGCCTGAATTCTTCTCACGCAATCCTTCGCTCGAAAGATCTGAAGTACAACGTGATCACCATTGGTGAAAACCTCACCATCAACCGCAGAAACCGTCGCGGTATCTCGCAGAGCAGTATGTACTGGAACAACGTTCACGACCTGATGAATGCCAACCCACTGCTCCCCGTCTATGATGAGAACGGCAACTACTACACCAACGCCGAGATGGCCGCTAACGGATGGACCCTCGGTTCGGCCGTAAACCCACTGGCCATTGCCGCAACTACCAGTCAGGGTCTGAACGAAAGCAACAACTGGAGCGTGAATATGAGTGGCTATCTGGAGATTCAGCCCATCAAGAGCCTCATCTTCAAGTCGCAGATTGGCTATCGCTTCGGCTTCAGTTCCTATCGCGCTATGACGAGAGTGCATGCCTCCGGTACGAACGTAGCCGACCAGGACAATGCCTCACAGTCGCTCAACCAGTGGTCGAACCTCTCACTTGAGAACACGCTGACCTACACCTTCGACATCGACCAGCACAACATCAATGCAGTGATTGGTCAGTCAATCGAGAAGAGAACCTACGGCGAGAACCTCAATGCTTCCGGCAACAACCTCCTCTTCGGTGACAGTTGGGATCACGCATTCGTGAGCAACGCCCAGATCAAGAAGTTGGCAGACGTTTCAGTCGGCGGTACTCCTACTGGCGACAACTCGCTCGCTTCATTCTTCGGTCGTGTAAGTTACAACTACGCTGAGAGATACATGTTGCAGGCAACCGTACGTGCCGATGGTTCCTCAAACTTCGCAAAGGGTCATCGCTGGGGTGTATTCCCATCAGCATCTGTAGGTTGGGTTGTCACTAACGAATCGTTCATGGAGGGCACCAAGTCATGGATGGACTTCCTGAAACTTCGCGCATCATGGGGTCAGAACGGTAACTGTAACATTCCTAACTTCCAGTATCTGACTCAGGTAGGCTTCAGCACTGCCAATAGTTACTTCTTCGGAGTAGGCAACCACGAGGAGGCAACAACTGGTGGTTCGTTCAATGTGCTCGGTAACCCCGACCTTACCTGGGAGACCTCTGAGCAGATCGACCTCGGTATCGATGCCCGCTTCCTCAACAGCCGACTCGGCCTCGCCTTCGACTGGTATAAGAAGTCGACGAAGGACTGGCTCGTACGCGCCCCGATCCTCGGTGTCTATGGTATTGGTGCACCTTATATTAATGGTGGTGACGTGAAGAACACCGGTATCGAACTTGCTCTCACCTGGAACGACCAACTTTCGAACGGTCTCCGCTACGGTCTGTCTGCCAATATGGCCTACAACAAGAACGAAGTCACCAAGCTTGCCAATGCTGAGGGCATCATCCACGGTCCCGGTGCAGTGTGGCATCAGCTCGAGGGTGAGATCTATCGCGCTCAGGTTGGACAGCCCATCGGCTTCTTCTATGGATACAAGACTGCTGGCGTGTTCCAGAACGGTAAGGATATTGCTGAGTTCTCACAGAAGTATCAGGACAAGGTACACGGTGGCAACGACAAGTTGCGTCCCGGCGACCTGATCTTTGTCGACAGCAATGGCGATGGTGCCATCGACGACAACGACCGCACCTTCATCGGCGATCCTCATCCCGATGTGACCCTCGGTGTCAACGCAAATGTTGCCTACAAGGGCTTCGACTTCTCGATTACCGGCAACGGTGCCTTCGGACATGAGATTCTCCGCACTTGGGCCAATCAGGACTTCCTTGAGCAGAACCTTACCAAGAAGATTGTCTATGGTTCGTGGAAGGGTGAAGGCACAAGCAACAAACTCCCAATCTTCGACGGCTTCGACACTCCGAACTGGAAGAACATGTCGTCGGCTATGCTCGAGGATGGTGACTACTTCCGCATTGCTAACGTGACTTTCGGTTACGACTTCAAGAACATCTGGAAGTCTTGCCCGTTACAGCAACTCCGTCTCTATGTTGCAGTCAACAACCTCTACACTTTCACAAGCTACACAGGCATGGATCCTGAAGTAGGTTCTGATGGTGGTTCGGGTAGTTCTTGGGCAGCAGGCATCGACACTGGCGTGTATCCTGCTCCTCGCACCTACTTGGTTGGTGTAAACATTAAGTTCTAATATCACATACTAGCAAAATTCAGAATATATGAAAAAATTATTTATATTGGCTGCTGCGGTGATTCTTGCCTTTACTTCTTGCGACGACTTTCTCGATTCACAAGACTACACCGGCAAGAACAGCACGAACTTCCCAACGACCAACGAGGATGTCGACAAGATGGTTGCAGCCGTTTACAAGTCATGTTTCTACGGTCCGTTCCAGGGCAACAACCTCGAACAGTACTTTTCTGTAGCAAATATTATGTCCGACGACATGTTTGGCGGCGCCGGTCTTGGTGACCCCTGGTGGCAGGCTCTCGACAAACTCATGTATGCTCAGACCAACCAGATGCAGGATCTCTGGACCTATGCCTATGAGACCATTGCCCGCGCCAATGCGGCCCTGGGCGTAATCGACAACATCGCCGATGAGGAAACCCGCAATCAGACCAAGGGTGAACTCCTGTTCATGCGTGCGTACAGTTATTATTATCTCGTACTTGCATTCAACAATGTTCCGTTCATTGAGAAGGCTCCCGAGACCGTAGCCGAAGCTCAGGTCGCTCCGGCACAGGTTGAGGGTAAGGAGATTTTCAAGTATATTGCCGACGACCTCTACGAGGCAACCTCCATCATGCCTTCCTACAAATACGACGGATGGCAGAAGCTTCCTTTCGGCAAGGTAACCCGCTGGGCTGCTGAGGCATTCCTGGGTCGCGCGTTCCTCTTCTATACCGGTTTCTATGGCGAGCCTTCATGGCCTAAGACCGACGGAAGTGCTATCGACAAGGCCTATGTGACTGCTGCGCTGAAAGACTGTATCGACAACTCCGGTCACGATCTGCTTTCAGACTATCGTTCACTTTGGGCTTACTCCAATCAGTACACCGCCAAGGACTACGACTACGTGACTGATATGCTCGACGCGGGCACCTGCTATCAGGAAGGAAACAAGGAGGTTCTCCTTGCCATCAACTTCCAGTATCAGTCTGCATGGTCTAATCAACTCCACCTCACCAACCAGTACGGTCTGTTCTTCGGTATTCGTTGCGATGGCAACAATCAGGATGACGATCGCTACCACGTTGGAACACCCACTTCCGTCTATCCGTTCAGCACGGGTTGGGGTTGCGGCACTGTAGCCACAAACCTCGTGAACGACTGGAAGAGAATTGAGCCCGACGATCCTCGTCGCGATGCCTCTATCCTCGACATGAGCAAGACTGCGCTCGATCCTGGAACATTCTCCGATGCCGTTGAGTTGACGATGTATCACCAGAAGAAGATCACGTCTGTACGTTCTTCTGGCGGCACCAACTACTCTTGGTCAATCGATGCAATGGGTTCTGACGGCAATGGTAACTATCAGGCTTCTAACTGTACTCCTCTGACTATCTTCCGTTTTGCCGACGTACTGTTGATGTACTCTGAGTTGGCACAGGATGCTACGACCCTGAACCGCGTACGTGCCCGTGTGGGTCTGCCTGCAGTCAGTTATTCCGACGAGGCTCTCCGCAACGAGCGTCGCTGGGAATTGGCCTTCGAGGGCAGCCGCTGGGATGACCTCCGCCGTTGGGGCATTGCTGCCGACGCACTCGCCAAGCAGAATGGTCAGGTGATGTACAACCAAGGCCAGAAGGTGAATATGTCCTTCAGCAACTATGCTGAGCGTTACAACAAGACCAAGGGCTTCTATCGTATTCCTAAAGCACAGATCGACCTTTCTGGCGGCACCTACAAGCAGAATGCCGGTTGGGAAGACGATGCTGCTAATCAGTTCGCAGGTTATTAATTCATAAAAGTAAGATAAGATATGAAAAAGTTAATATATTCATTGGCTGTACTATTTGCTCTCATGCTCGCGGCTTGTGATCCTGTAGAGGAATTTACTGAAAACACAGCCGGTAATTTCACGGGCGATCAGATTGATGCCACACTTGTTCAGGAGAATGGCGACAACCTCGTTCAGGTGACTGTTCACACTCCGGGTACGGCTCAGATCTCAAATGGCAAGCAGACCATCAAGGCCAACTATGCCGACTTGATTTTGCGCGAGATGGGTCTCAACACCGTATACATCACAATGCTCAACGCTAAGGGCGAAATCGTCGAGAAGCAATATCCTGTCACTGTGACTCAGATGACATACGAACTTCCTGTTCTCGAAACTGTCGTATGGCAGGGCGAGCAGTCTTGTAACGGCTGGGATGGCGCATCACTCCGCTTTAGCGACTCCGAGGGTAAACTCCCGACGCTGAGCGACGAAACTTACGACTGGATGGTCGGTAAGAAGATGTGTCTCGACATCAAGGAAGTCAACGGCGACGGCACTACCATCCGTGTGACCAATGGTTGGTGGAGCACCACTTACGTAGAGGACACAGAAGTTCACGCTGGCGACAAGTTCACATTCGAATTCACCCAGCAAATGTGCGACGACTGTAAGAAGGGCGCCGGAGGTAGAGACCTGTTGTTCGTAAGTAACAATGGTCTTACCATCACCAAGTTCTACTACGAACTGTAATTCTCTCACCCATATTTGGCTGTGTCATCATCGGCACAGCCAAATATCATTTTATGTTTCGTACGCCTAACACTCTTTCGCCCTTCGGGCGGTTCAAAAGTTCAAGGAACTTTTTACATTTCGCCTGCGGCTACACTTCGACTTCGTCTACATATCGCTGACGCTACATATCGACTGCGGCTATATTAGGCGACTTTCGTCGCTGTTCAAAAGTTCAAATGCGCTACGCGCGTTCAAGGGTTCAAAGTTAACGCCAAGGTTCAACGTTAACGTTTAGAGTAGTTATGAGCAGTTATGAGTAGTTTGAATGGTAATCTCGCTCCTCGTTTCTCGTTCCTCGCTCCTCGACAAAAATTCAACCCTTCATGAAAAAAATTGTAAGATATTTCATCACCTGCCTCGTCGGTATTCTCATCTATCTCTTTTGGGCAATACCGCTTAGGGGTATGCTCAACTACCACGAGGAGTTCCAGTTGTTTCAGACGGGTTCCGACTATTTCGTCTCCCATCTGACACAAAGGGGCGGGCTGTCTGTCTACATTTCCGAATTCCTCATCCAGTTCTACAACAACTATTGGATTGGTGCCTTGATTATCACCTTGGAGTTTGTCCTGATTCAGTGGCTCTCTCTCGATATCTTGAAAAACATTCTCCCGACATGGAGCAAAAGACACGCCTATCTGGCCTTTTTCCTGTCGTTTGTCCCCATGTTGCTCCTATGGATCATCCTGGGCGATGTCAATGTAATGCATTCGGTCATCATTGCCGTCATCATCGCATTGATATTGATTGATCTCCTGGTTCGAATATTCAGAAACAAATTATATAGGATTCTCGGAGCCGTAGTCGCGATTCTGCTGTTCGTCTGGCTTGCCGGAACCAGTCATTATCGCATTCCGTCCATGCATCTGGACATCTCCAACATCTACAATCCCAAGACTATCGAGTTGCTCGATTATGACCTGCTCGTGAGGGCCAACCGCTGGAATCAGGTCATCCGGAAAGCCGAAAAGCAGCAGCCCGACTTGCCTCTGAGCGTCTGCGCCACGAATCTGGCCTTGGGAATGACCAATCAGTTGGGGAATCGTGCTGGCGATTTCTTCCAGAATGGTCCCGAGGGCCTGTTCCCTTCGTTCAGCAAGGATCCGTTCTCCACGCTCACCACCGCCGAGGTCTATTTCCAGTTGGGACTCATCAACACGGCCCAGCGCTACTATTTCGAAGCGATGGAGGCTGCCCCCAACTACAAGAAGAGTTGCCGCTGCATCCGTCGTCTCGCTGAGACCAATCTGATCAACGGCCAGTACAGCGTGGCTCGCAAGTATCTTCACCTCCTCGAGAAGACGCTCATCTATCGGAAATGGGCTCAGCGCACCCTGTCGATGATCAACCGTGGGGAGTCTGCGATCATGAGCCACTCCCTCTATGGCCGTCTGCGCCGTATGAGACTCAGTGAGGATTTTCTCTACAACGATCAGGAAGTCGACAAGGTTTGTGGACTCTTGCTGATGCAGAATCACGAGAATGTTCTCGCCATGCAGTACATGCTTCTCTATCCGTTGCTTGAAAACAACTACGACAAGTTCGTTCAATATATGCGTCTGGTCAAGGATGAGGTTCCCTACACGATGGAATTTGCATCTTTCGAAAAGTATCTGCGCCAACGATAAAACCCGACTGAGATGAAGAATTTCCTTACATTCGTCACCATCGCCTTTTCCGTCCTGTTCTCTGCTTGCACGAGCACGCCCGAGAATGTGACGAAGGTCGACCAACTGCCCCCAATCTTCCCCGACTATATCGACGTGACTATTCCCGTGGGAATCGCGCCGCTCAACTTCAACGTCCTGAGCAGCGAGAACCTCCAGACTCGTTCTGATGGCCAAGTAGAAACTCACGAAGGCAAAGCCCTTCTCATGGGCGAAGTCGATTGTGTCGATGTCGTTGTCAGGGGAAGCAAGGGTGGCGAACTTCACGCCAATGGCTCTTGGGCTGCTTTCGACGAGGACAACTGGCACGAACTGGTGTCGGCCAACCGAGGTGGAAAACTGACGCTGACGGTTTGTGCGAAGATTAATGGGAAATGGATTGGCTTCAACGATTTCGATATTCATGTCAGCAACTATGCCCTCGATGAGTGGGGACTGACCTATCGTCGCATCGCCCCGGGTTATGAGGTCTATAGCCGAATGGGAATCTATCAGCGCGACCTGAGTACATTCGACGAGTCTCCCATCATCGACAACTCCGAAATCTATGGCATGTGCGTCAACTGCCACACCTCCAATCGCACCAATCCCTCTCAGTTCGTCTATCATGTGCGAGGCGAACACGGAGCCACGGTGATCAAGCAGGCCGACCAACTGGAGTTGCTCAAGGCAACCAATGAGACGCTTGGAGGCTCAATGGTCTATCCCTATTGGCATCCGTCTGGGCAGTATTGTGCATTCTCAACCAATCAGACCCGACAGGGATTCCATGTTGCCCATCAGAACCGCATTGAGGTCTTCGATGCGTCGTCCGATGTGTTCGTCTATAGCCCCTCTACCCACGAGATTATCTCCGACTCGCTGCTTTCCACCAAGGACTGGTCGGAGAATTGTCCCGTATTCTCGCCCGACGGCAGGAAACTCTACTTCATCACATGCCTGCAGCAGGCCTACCCCATGCACTATAAGGATGAGCAATACAACCTCTGCTGCATCGATTTCGACCCCGAAGACGGCACGTTTGGCCAGAAGGTCGACACACTCTTCAATGCCGTAGCCAAAGGCAAGAGCCTCACTTGGCCCAAGCCCTCCTACGATGGCCGCTTCCTAATGTTCACCCTACTCGACTATGGCTATTTCAGCATCTGGCACAGGGAGTCTGACCAATGGCTGCTGAATCTGGAGACTGGTGAGGCTCGTCCCGTTGATGAGATCAATAGCAATGAAGCCGACAGTTATCACAACTGGAATGTCAACAGCCGGTGGATTGTCTTCACCTCACGTCGCGCCAACGGTCTCTATTCCCAGTTGTTCCTCGCATCGATTGATGAGAACGGACGGGCCACCAAGCCCTTCCTCCTCCCCCAGGAGAATCCCCTGAAATACTACGACGAAACGCTCTACTCCTTCAACACCCCCGACTTCGCCTCTCAGCCCCTCGACCTCGATCAGCACGAGATGCGCAACCTCATCGAAAGCAATGAGCGCGTCCCCGTCAACGCAAGATAAAGAAGGCGCTTCGCGCGGTTATGAAATGTTGAGAGGTGTTGAGAAATGTTGAGATTGGTTATGAGTAGCATTTCCAAAGTAACAAAGTTTGAGCGTTCCCCATAGGGGAAGCGGCCTAAGCCAAAGGGGATTCAGTTAAGAAACTGATGAGTTCCGCCGTTGGCGGCTTTAAGAAAACAATTAAAAACATAATAAAACATAAGAAAACATTTGGCGCGATGCGCCAAGAATAGTGACATAAAAAAAACGCCATCTGCAGCGAGCCAATCTGTAAATCAGATAAAAATAAATCTGAGAAAATCTGTGTAATCTGTGGGCAAAAAATAATGAGAAATTAGTAATGAGCAATGAGTAATTCGTGGCTGCGCTTGAAACCTGAATTTTCGTGCAAACCGAACGCAAAGAGATCTTGTTTTCATTTGCTGAGGTGCCGCCGAAAATCACGACAGAATGTCGTAAACTTGAAACTGGGCGAAGCCCTTATCGGTGAACGATAATCCGTGTCATTAAAAAATACGTGAAAATCTGTGTCATCCGTGTTTAAAAATTCACCAGGCGAAGCCCATTGAACTGCCCGAAGGGCATCGTTCCTCCTTCCTCGCTCCTCCTTCCTCGATAAATTTTGTAGCGAAGCGAAAAGTCCTGCGCCATTAAGGCGCTTATGAATATACAAAAAATATTAACAATTTCGTCAGTTTAGAGGATAGAAAACAGAATGCTCAACACATAATTGCTGAGCATTCTGCATATTTATACACCCAAGGAGGCTAGCATCTCCAAAGGACGTTTTAGACATTCTTTGCCGTCAGATTAATTCCTATGTAGTCTTGCGAATAGTTATCTCCAGACTCTTTTGCCTCAGCCACTGATCATAGCCATTCAGGATGATTGCGCCATGTTCCTCCGCTTCAATTTGCCTCCTGATCTTTTCCACTTCTTCCTCTGTGAGGTCAGTGAGTTCGAGGTAGTATTCCTTCAAGATTTCCAAGATTTTCTTTTCCATAATTCTTTAGTTTAGCATTGTAAGACGCAGCAAATATACAAAAAAAATGAATACACCAAAATTATTTTACATTTTTTAATTATGGAATCAAAAATTTTCGTTCTTTTGTCCTTTTGTAACTATTTTGCCACTCGGGCATTGAACATTCCGCTTCGCTACTCTTCGCTTCGCTACTTTGCCCTTCGGGCAGTTCAACGGGCTATGCCCTAGTTCAATCGCCCTTCGGGCTGTTCAAAAGTTCAAAGTGCTTCGCACGACTCCTCATTTTTTCCACGTATCACGCGAATCTCAAGGATATGTTACTTTGTTACTTTGGAAATGCTGCTCATAACTACTCATTACTACTCATTACTAATTTCTAATTACTCATTATTTTTTGCCCACAGATTACACAGATTTTCTCAGATTTATTTTTATTTCGATTTAGACTGATTTCACAGATTGGCTCGCTGCAGGTGAAGGTTTTTTTATGTCACTATTCTTGGCGCATCGCGCCAAATGTTTTTAACTGTTTTCTTTTGTTTTTTCTTGTTTTCTAAAGGCCGCCAAAGGCGGAACTCGTCCACGAATGTTACCTTGTTACTTTGTTACCTTGTTACCTTGGAAACGGCCGCCAAAGGCGGAACTCGTCCACGAATGTTACCTTGTTACTTTTTTACTTTGTTACTTTGGAAATGCTGCTCATAACCAATCTAACATTTCTCAACAAAAGCCTAAGGCTTCTCAACTTTTCTCAACTGCGCTTCGCTAGAATATAGAGGAGAGTGTAACGAGATTTGCAGAAAGTTTTCCTCGATTATTTTCTTTGTTTCTGAAAAACTATGTATCTTTGCAAGTAATTAAGGTATTATATTACTATTAGTAGGTTAATAGTACAAAGGCTGGTTGTCGTGAGAGACACCCAGCCTAATTTGTAGTTTCGTAATATTAACTGTTTGAATGTTTAAAAATCTTCTTCCTGAACATCCCAAGGCTCTGACCATGTGGCTAAAATCTGTTGATACAATTTTTTAGCGCGATACCTAATAGTCTCAAGATTCCATTCTGGTAATTCAAGATACTCATCTAGTGTTATCAATCCCTTAGCATTTTTAAGAAGTCCTTCCTTATTGCCCTTTCCTGCAAGTTTTACGGACCATGGGGCATTGCTAATGCTTGTATTCAACGATCCCGGGATAATAGCGAGATTTCCGAATGTATAAAGTGCATCATCTGTTTGCTCAGCAAGTTCCTCATTTTCAGGCACATCCCAATATTGTCTCCATTTTTTAGGGAGCAAATGTTCTAAGCTGTAATTGCCTATACCAAAAAGTTGTGTAGCTGCAAGTTTGTCAGACCTTAAACGGCTCTCTAACATATACAGGAAACCGAGAGCTTGCCGATTAATATATACGATATTCTTAATTCCATTTTTAATCTCTTCCTGTTTTGCTGCCCTATATGTTGCATCCCTGTCTCTATTTACATAGGCTTTCAGTTCTTCTGCGGTAAGTATTCTATTTGTAATTAGTCCATCGGTAAATAGTGCATTATATCCACGTGTTTCAAGACGAGCAATACTTCTGCGCATCATGAAAGTTTCAATATAATCAAATATTTTAGTTTGTTCATCAGGTTCTGCATACATCAATACATAAAGAATATATGGCAACATAACCGTATAATCTAGAGCAAACATCATTAAGTTAACACGCTCGAGACCAGGGTCTGACGTAACAGACTCTTTCTTACAATTTGGATTAAATTTCTCCTTAAAAAGACTGGCAGATTTATAGATGTCTACCATTAACTTCCCCTTATCCCTGCCCATATATTTGGCAACAAAATCCTTGTAAGAAGGAAAGAGTTTGGCAACTTTCTCGTATTCCAGCTTGTCTTCCGTTGATACAGAATAATCTCCACCCCTCATCTTAATCATCAACAAGGCGTAAAGGAAAAGGTCTATTAAATGATACTTTTTTGTACCAGAGTAAACGATTTGGTCCCAATACTTCTTCTGCTCTTCATCAGCTTCAAATACGGGTTTCCAGTATTTGTTATACTTATCCTCATTTTTCTCATCGAAGAGATAGTTCTTCAAAAGTTCTGACGTAGTTAAAGTAACACCAAGAGAATTAATCGTGTCAAATATTTGTTGCTCATTCTCTTCTGAGCCTAAATCTATCACTACAAAATGTAATAATCTCTTTACCTTGTCAGATGATATCTTATCAACATTCAGATTTTTGTTGAAATAATTATACATCTGAATGATACGATTATGAACCTCTATTTTCTTTCCGTTTTCATCAACAGACAAATCCAGTGGTTCTGTAAGATTAACGATTTTGTTAAAAGCCTCTTTGTCAATGTGGTTATGGTGGATAGAGATTTCTCTCTCGTCAGACTCGTCGCTAAGTGTTATCAGAAAATCATTGAAAATTTGCGGTCTATTTCTTTTCAAACTTAGGACTTTGAAAAAGATAGTAATGGTTGTTAGGCGTTGTTGTCCGTCAATAACCACACGCACATCACTATATGTGCTACCTGTCTCCGTTTCTTTCTGTTTAAGAATCAATGAACCAATAAAGTATGGTTTTTCTACAAGTGATATGTTTTCCATATCCTCTAAAAACCTTTTCCAATTATCTTCCCCCCAAACGTATGCACGTTGATAGTAAGGAATTTCAAAAACAGTATGTGTGCTAAAAACCTTTAGCAAAAACAAATCGTTAGCTTTCATATAGTCTGTTGTTTTATTATCTTTTTTATTTCACTATCTTCCCCAGCAGCGTGTCCTTAAAC
Source organism: Prevotella sp. (assembly GCA_024697645.1). Lineage (GTDB taxonomy): Bacteria > Bacteroidota > Bacteroidia > Bacteroidales > Bacteroidaceae > Prevotella. Next base: position 8,619 of record JAILFH010000089.1, on the reverse strand, counting down.
CAATAGCGGTTGAGGGTGACCATTTTATACTCGGGCAGACTTTCAAGATACTCCAACTCGAAGACGAGTCTGGGGTCTTCGTCGTTTGACTTTGGATGAATCTCGGCCTTGGTGCCGATACGGGCAACTCGGATGAGATACAAATCACGCACGCCCTTTTCTTTAATGTAAGGCATGAAATAGTAAAGTTTGTTCAGGGCTACCGTTGAAGGGAAGGTCTTGGTCTTGCCTGTATAGTAAATCTTCGTCGGCTCTTCTTTCAGGAAATACTCCTCGTTGTCCTTCTTCACCAATCCAATCAGCAGATGTTTTGTCTCATCAAGCGAGTATTGCTTCTTCGGGCGGTTTACAACTAGCACTTTCTTCTCGTCGTCGAATAGACCTAAGTCGAGCATCGGTTTTGCTTCACGCTGTGTGAATATGGGGCGAGAAGACTCTGGCGCTTCGTCATAGATGAACTGATAAAGGCTCTTTCCGATTTCCTGAACTATACCACATACCAGCGCATTACCCATGAGGAAAGCCCTTCTTCCGTCGCTCACCTCAGGATGATATGTGTGGTTGTCTGGGAACATATTCATTCGCTCCAACTCAATAGGCAGCAGTCGGCGATAACGTCCTGATGGAGTTTTCACTACATGCTTGAAACGCGAAGGAGCCGTTCCGCCTTCTCCCGTTATGATGGTGCGTGAAGGTTGGTCAAGATAGTCAGGGAAGGCCATTCCTCCCTCAGAGAACACATATTCAAATCCTTGCTTTGAGACACGATTTATCTTCTTTGCTCCCTTCTCGTACTTCCACTTTGGCAAGTCTTCCTCAGAGATGAAGAACTCCTCAGGCACAAGATTCTCGTCGACAAGATTACCTCCTAGTGTTTGTCTCGGACCATCATAGACAGGGTCGGCATCAACCGAATAAACATGGCGGTCCTTCATCATTCCTGCATTCCCAAAAGGACTGTTCTTCTTGCCTTTATTGAAATTGGCAGAAACCTCGGGAATTGTGCCTTCAATATCGAATGCAGAAACAGACGATGCCTTAGGTTTGAATTCAAACGCTTTTGCCATAACGCCATCGAACTCTACCCAGTCTTCCATTCCTTCTATTTTCTTAGCAATCACAGAGTCTTTCTGATAGCCAACTATGTAGGTCCTTCTTCTACGCTGGGGCATTCCGTATTCGGCTGCATTGATGATACGCCACTCTACGATATAGCCTAAGTCGGCCAATGATGCAAGGATAATGGCGAAGTCACGTCCGCGCTGAGTTGCAGGCGAGTTGAGCAGTCGGTCAACATTCTCAAAGAAAATGAACTGAGGACGCTTGTCTCCCTTCTCATTCAAAATTCTATAAATCTGCCACCATAGAACACCCTTCTTGCCTTCAATGCCACCTGATTTGCTCAGCGTTGCTGCGACAGAATAGTCCTGACAGGGGAAACCTCCGACCAATAAATCGTGGTCGGGAATCTCTTTTGTGGGCACAAGATTGATGTCCTTATTTGAATGGCCTTTGTCGCCAAAGCGAGCACGATAGACCAACGATGCGTCCTGATGTTGCGTAGATGGCTCCCATTGATTGTTCCAGATGGTTTCAAACACATCTGAAGCACCTTCAAGACCGATGCGAAATCCTCCCACACCAGCAAAAAGTTCAACGACACGTATTTTGTTTTGTTCTTTATCCATTGTTTTCTATTATATTCTTAACATATTCACTATTAAACCAATAACAATATTTCTTTGCATATCCACCATTGGGATTATAGGCAAGGTCTGCTGCCACTCTTCCCTTTGGTCTTACATGGAATTTCTTATGGTCTTTAATCTTCCAGAAATACAAAGGGTCAATATGATTCTTTAAAACACTTTCACGGATGTTCAGCCAATATTGCTCAGCCAAATCAACATCATCTAGCGGCATTGTCCAGAAAAATACCTTGTCCAAGAAATATCTTTTCTCTTCTTTTCCATTTACAACAATCTTCCTGTTGGGGTCTTGGCGATAAACCACGAACAAGAAACGGCTTGTAAACATTTCATACAATCGGGAGTCATACCAATTTTCATTGTCATAGACTTCTTCATAATCAATGTTTTCAAAAGACATACTTTCATTAATACTGCCATTCCCCTCTACACGAATAGTCTTCATTGTCAGACCTGCTTTCATAAATTCTTCAGATCTGTTCACGTTGCTTACATCGGGTGAAACTATACTGTTGGCAATATCAAAATATTTTGCTTTCGAACGTGACTCTTTCTTGTTAAGTAATGCGCAAATCTCCTTGTAGTCCTTACCAATATAAGGTGCAAAGCGTGATAGAATAATCTCGTCAAACGGTCGTTCCTGAAGTTCGCTAGTCTGAACAACTTGTTCGCCTTCAAACTCATAATTGACAACTGCACGTTTTCCCGAATCCTTAATGTATTGGAGAACGGTGCGCATATATGCAGTTTTCAAAGAGAAAGCCCTTCGTGGTGCGCCAATTTCTGAATTTGGTTGTTTCCTCAAAGAATCGCCCTTTTGTCCTTTCCGGCACGCTCCAAGATATTCGGTATCGCCTTCTGATAGCAGATGAGCTTCGCCGCGTTTTATCTTCTCGATGATAACCTCATAGTCGTGCTTTATCATCAGCAAATCCTTTTCGGGGATTTTCCATAAAGCCAGATAGAGGAACAAGCGGTCATATTGCTCAAGACTTCCATCATAAAGATAAAAGAGCAAAAGCATCAGGCGGCATTTGTTATAAAAGAGCGACATCTCAAACGACTGATTAACCACTTCATTATAGTCAATCATATCCACCACCAAGCGTTCCTTTATTTGCAGCGATAGGTCCTTTAGTCGCTTTAGTCCTGTTGTCTTAAGTTCCACGCCAGCCTCTTCGAAGTCGGGAGATGGATTGCTGTTCACCTTATAATGATAGTACAATTCTTCTACCATCTGCCCTAGTGTGCCCTTACCCTTCATGTTGTAACCATGCACGGCTTCATCGCCAACCATCTCACGGAGAGTATGGTCGAGCAAAGGGATTGCGTATTCGAAAATCGACTTTGGCGAAGTCTTATCGTAACCTAGATTGTTCATTAATAAGTTAATCTCTATAGGACTAAGAAGAAATGTATACCTCTAAATTAAAACTGTTTTTGACGATATTTCTCAAAGTGTATTGCCAAGAAATCTTTATCTGGTAAAAATCGACTAGGCAAGTGCAGTTTCGTCTTATCAAAGGACTTAATGAATAAGCGTGTCGAATCCTCTACGTTTTGAAGTTTTTCTCCGAGAAATTCATCTGAAATAAAAACCTCATAGTCAGGGGAAATGCCAAGCAAATTCTCGTCATATGCCTTATGGAATAGGACATTCAAGCATAGTCCATTTTCCGGATTTGTACGATTGATTTTGTCTATTTTCCAATCAACTATATGACCTGCCTCCAACAAGTCTGGGTTGTTGATTCCCGATATGCAACAAGTGTTATTATAGGAAACTAGTACACATCTGCGAAAGAAATCCTGATTTACACGGCGTTTAATTTCTTGAATTCTTTCGAGTCCTGGAGGAAGATTTTGTAAATTAATCTCAAGAGATTGTTCAAGGGGTCTTTTACGGAGCCTGGCTATAATAGTTTCGGCATCCATAACCAACTGGTCCCAGTTCCCATAATACTTATCCCAAATCTGTTTGTCAATTTTTGCAGTATGGGCTAGGCCACCGACTCCCCTTGCTTTCATTTGTGGGTCAAAACTGGCAAGATTTCCCACCTTACGGACAATAGCACCAGGACTCCTATGGAGTAAATCTCCAAGGTCTTTCACAAACTTATTAGTACCATAAAATTGTCCAAATGGCTTGCGGCAATATTCATAGAGAACTACAGTAACCTGCTCTTCTGTCCAATTATCTTTCATATTCTTGTTTAGAGATTCGGGAATTCTCTTATCAATCACATTGGCCTTGTTTTTCAATTACTCTTCCGTTTTCTTTCTACCTCTCGTTGTGGGTTTCACGTAGATGGTGGCCTTGCGGATTTCGCAATAGGAGTTGCGATAGACCAAAGGCTTGCCGGCAAGGGCGAGCTTGCTGAAATGGTTGTTCAGACTGGTCTTGGCAATGAGCAGTTCCTTGGCCTCGTGCTTGTCGAAGAGCGAGGCGGGTGATCCGAAAAACTCATAGATGTCGGTGTCCAACACGTGGAGCATGATGATATTTCGATTAGCCATAACGGTGTAGATTGTTGCCTGTTTTCTAGCTCACAAAATTACGAAAAATCTCTGCAGATTTGACTCGAAAAAAGCGTCTTAACAATCAGGAAAACAAAATTAGTTTTCTAATTAAATTAGGCAAATACACAAAATATTCAATTTAACATTTTGGGATATTTCGAACCTTGATCCACTTCCTAATGTCATCCCTTGTCCAACGAGGGTGACAGGTCGAGTATTTTCGGCCCGTCACCCACCTTTCGTTAGAATAAGATTATTCCGTTATGTTCAACCACACTCCTTCGCCTTTGTCCTTCGCTTCCACTATCAGCTGCTTCAGGCGTTTCAGGGTGTAGCCTGACTGAAGGACCTGCCCCACCCTTTTGTTCTCGCCAACGAGGATGCAGCCTTGTGTGTCCTTTGCCGTATTGCCTGCATGGATTCGGATTCCCTTGAACCCCTTAACACCGAGCAGGATGGGCAACCACATCTGGAACTTCGGCGAGTAACTGATGACTACGGCGTATCTTCCTGGCGGAATTGCGAATGGCTTCAGCATTTTAGTCTTTCGAGATGAACGTAAAACCGTACTCATGCTCATTCGTGTTTTCGTTGCCAAAACCGGTGGCTCGAGCGTGTCGCAGAGGAAGGTGAAGGAAGCCCCCTCCAAACCTCCCCCCGTAGGGGAGGCTTTTTGTTTATACAAATGTCCGATGGTGTATCGGTTGCGCATTGCGATTCTCTTCAAATATAGTTCCATAATTTTAGTATTTAGTGGAGAGTGGAGAGAGGAGAGAGAATACCAATCATAACCACTCATAACTATTCATAACTACTCATAACTACTAATATTACTCATTACTCATTTCTCATTACTCATTACTCATTGGTTACTCCCTTAATGCAACAAACAACATTGCAACACACAACATTTAGGTTGCGACTGGCGATGAGGGTGTTCGTGAGGCCTCGGGACTCGACTTCTTCCAGTGCTTGGTATCTATCTTCTCAATCCAACCATCTGAACGCCAACGGAAAACAATACTGCGCAGACCGCTCTCGCCACACTTGCCATTCTTCAGAGCTCGCAGATCGTTCATTGAGAAGGTTGGTGGCAGTTGGTCGAACACGCTGTGGTTTTTGCCGTATCGCTGACATTCGTCAGAAGCATCGACATACTCGTTTCTCAGTGCCTCGCCGAAGGCTTTTATCTGCTGCTGAAGGGCATATTCTGCCATCAGTTGGGCAAACTCCAGACAGCATTTCGTCTCGTGATTGCCAGCAAGAATGTAGTAGACAACCCCACAGCGGAAACCAATCACTGCAGCGCGCTTGCGATAGGTGTCCTTCACGCGGTCGATGTCCTTCGCAGCCTCGATGCGCTTCTCTTCAACCCATTGCTCAATGGCCTTTCGCAGACGAGGAGTGTCGATGAATCCAGTGGCAGAGCGCAGACGAGTCACAGCGTCCTGAATGCGGGCCTCGTCGTCTTCCGACCTCCTGCCAAACTTCGGCATCTTGGAGAAACTGGAATCAGGCATTTCCGAAACAAGCACTCGGCTCGAAAGGCCGTTTTCGATGTTGTCCTGCTTGAAGCACTTGCGCATTGCCCCGTCGGTACCTAACATCGTCCAGTTGTAGGCCACGTTCACCACACCGCTCTCTGCCTGATCGGAGTTGTAGTCCTGTCCCCATTCACCATTATCAAACGACAGACGATAGATGTCGTACTTCGACGACCAAGAGCCAGCGCCGTTGGTCTTGCGGAGCGTGTCGAGTTCCTCACAGAACGAGTAGAGGCAATGACCGTCAGAGTTCTTGAATCGGCGCAGGAGCGTAGAACAGGAAACCGTCACGGGTACCGTTCTGATCAATACCTTCGGGTCGTCGGGCGCCTTCTCGTTCGCCTTACGAGCCTTCTTGCGCTCCTTCCATTCCTCCTCACGCTTGCGAGCCAAAGCATCTTCCTCATCAAACTGACGCTTCCAGACATCCACAGCAAGTTTGCAAACGCTCTTACCTGAGGCTTGTTCGCCTTTGATGATTGACATCAGTCCGAGTCGCTGCATATTCCCGTCGCAATACTTCACCTCTACCTGATCAGCGTAGGCTGCGGCAATGGGCATCACTGCGCAAATCACGGGCATTCGCATACCTTCCGGAACTCCAATGAGCGATTCCTTCAGACCCAGTGGCAGCATCCTCACGTTCAGCCGGGAGCCCAAGTCGTTCTGTCCTTCAGCATCGTCGGCATCAGAATCGGTCACCCCACTCTCCTCTCTCCACTGAACGCCCTTCAACACTTCCTGCATTCGTTTCGAGATACCCTTCGGCTCTTCCTTACATGCAGAGTCAACGATAGAGCGCAGCTCCTGCTCCGACAAGCCGAGTCGTGGCATTATCTGCATCAGCAGATCACGCTTGTTGTCGCAAATGGCACGAAGGTTCACCGCCAGTTTGTGCAGTTTCACATTGCGCTCACCTTCCTGGGGTTCACCACCAGTCTGCAGCCAGTATTCGGAGATGATAGAGGAATAAGGGATGCCTTTGAAACTAGGAGCCCCCTCTAAATCTCCCCCCGTAGCCCCCTCTAAATCTCCCCCCGTAGGGGAGACTGTGGCCCCCTCTAAATCTCCCCCCGTAGGGGAGACTTCAGCAGGCTGTTGCCCCATTTCAGAGTTTCCTGTTCCCCTCCCTACGGGGGAGGGGTTAGGGGAAGGGCTCACTCCCCCTCGCTCTTCAGGAGAGGGGGTAAGGGGGGAGAGGCCCCTATCTCCCCTCCCTACGGGGGAGGGGTTAGGGGAAGGGCTAAAGTGTTTATTACTTTTCTTCGCTCCCTCTGGCACATTCTCCAATCCCTTCTCCTCGCGCTCCTTCATCACCCTGTATTCCTCGCGGCTTTCTTCCTCGCTCATAATCTCTATGAAGATGGCTTTATTGAAATACAAGAGGTCTTCAGGGTCGGCAGTAGTCGTGAACATCACTCGCTGCAAGTCGTGAGCGTTCGTATCTACCTCCGTGCCCGTTTCCATAGCGAAAGCAACCTGATTCTCAAGAATCGTCTGACCTTGCTGACGACGGCGCACCCAGTGCAGACCGTTCACAGAGCGGCTCAGTTCCAGCAGTTGCAGTTTCTCAGCCAAAGGCAGGATGCGAGCCACAATGGCCTCGCGCTCTTCAGCGTCGTAGCAGTCGATGTCGCCAGCACAAGTCGAAGCGGCAGCACAACAGCCAGCCAAGGGTTCTCCTTCGGCAACACGTGCATTGTAGTTGAACTGAATCAGCGCACGCTTCGAGTTCCCATCACCCTGTCGTGCCCGCTTCAGGTTGCGCCTGTTCGTTTCCGAATTACGCAGTTTGAAATACTCCTCTGGGGAGTTAACAATGTGGACGACCTTCCGTCCACTACTATTTATATAAATGTGATTGATCATATTTTCTAGAAATTAGTTGTGAGAGGAGAGAGGAGAGTTTGTCCTCAGACCTACTCAGTTATTAATTTATTCTTTTTAAGGGGGGGCGAACTTGGGGAGCAAAGGCAAGTGAAAATCATTGCTCCCCTTTAGTTGCCCGTTTGTTGCTATCGTAATGTTCAAAGAGGCTCCCTCGTATTCCCCTCCTCCGGGGAGGAGGGGTGGAGCGAAGCGAGGGGTGGTAGCGGTGAAACTAGGTCTTAACAATTATCATTATGTCGAGCATTATTTTTCTCTACCACCCCCCGTTCCGCTTCGCTCCACTACACCCCTCCTTCCAATAAGGAGGGGACTTCGTGGGTGTCACTTCCTGCTCCTATTTGGGGGCTGATCTCCCTTCCCTTGAGGGAGGGGTTGGGGGTAGGCTCCTTGTGTACACGAACGTTGCTGCTTCAGCGGCCTCCTGCAGCAAGAGCCTTGCAAAATCCTTGCGCTGACCGTTCGGAAGCACGAACACCATCCGGTCGAACCCATCGTCGCCAAACGACACACTGCCGTGTTTGAGTTTCAGGTCGGGCTTCCTCCGCTTTCTCTTGCGACGAGTAAAGTCGAACGTGCCGTTGCTCAGCAGTTGTCCGTATCCAGAGCCGTGAAAGGGCTCCACCATTCCTACTACGGGATCGTCAGGCATCACCTGAACGTAATCCATTCCACTATCTGTCTTGCTGACGGCTACCAGCGCGCTCAGCGTCGTTGTTTTGATACTATTCTTTTTCATTTCTTCGTTGATTTTGTGAGAGAAGGTTTGAGATATGGCCATACATCATTGCTGATGCTCAATTGAATCTCTCACGCTTCAACTCGGTTTTTAACCACGGATGACACAGATGGTCATTCCTTTTTAAATTACACTGATTTTAAATCACTGATTTTTTCTTTTTGCCCACAGATTACACAGATGAGCACAGATTTTTCGATTTCACAGATTGGCGTGTTAC
>JAILFH010000079.1 GCA_024697645.1 Prevotella sp. | reverse complement strand
TTGGCTACGATGGTCAGAATAGTCCTTATGTACTATCTCAACCTGCATACTTTCTTCAACCAGCCAGATGGAGACCTGAAAATCATGTTGGCCGAAGCGTCGGAAGCTCCTCCAGCGGATGATGGAAAAGACTGAGGGGGGTGTACAAGAATGTAAAAACGCCCAACTTCTGACGGTCAAGAAGTTGGGCTATGAGGATTATGGTTTAGCGGACAGTAATATTTGTAAATATCACCTTGTTGCTTTACCTTTCAGCGATCTGATACCAACACCTTGCCATCTGTTACTTCTGTGAAGTGTTCAAGGCCCCACTGAATAAGAGAACAAACGCTTGGCATGAGCGACTGGCCAAGTGGAGTGAGCGAATATTCCACACGCGGTGGAATCTCCGGATACTGTTTACGGGCAATCAGGTGGTTTTTCTCCAATCGCTTCAATGTCTGAGAAAGCATCTTCTGCGAACAGTCCACCATCAGTTTATGGAGTTCGCTAAAACGCATGGGGTCAGAGTTGTTGCGCCAAAGGGAATAGAGCACCAAAAGCGACCATTTATCACCAAACCGAGTAATAACATGACGGATGGGACACGACAGATATTCTGCAAGGATTTCTTTCATATCGTTTGACTTTTTCCGCTGCAAAGATACTAATAGTTTCTGAAAGTAACTAAGAATTTTGGAAGAAAATTTTTATTGAGTTAATTGAAGTTAATCCCTATTTCAAAGGATTCTCTATTTGCCATAATTCCTACCTTTTGGTAACCTACTACCTGAATAGATAGTTCTTGCATAATCGAAATAAACGCACTACCTTTGCACTCAGAAATCAATTATTAAACAATTAAAGATTATACAAAACAATGAAAAAGATTGAAACAATTAAGACTGGTAAGAATTATGCAGCAGTGACTGTTGGACGTATGGATGAAATCATTGAGCACGAACTCCCCATGGGACCTGGCGTCACCATTCAGGGAAAGGTGTTCGCAGGACAAGCCGTTGGCACTACTGGTAGTGAACTGAGTTTTCAGACACTGGTACCGGGTCAGGACAGTGGCTTCCTTCACACGCACAAGACTCATGAGGAACTCTACATCATTCTGAAGGGCGAGGGACAATATCAGGTAGATGGTGAAATTTTTCCTGTCAGCGAAGGCACTATCGTTCGTGTGTCTCCCGATGGGAAGCGTGCGCTGAAGAACACTGGCGACAAGAACCTGACGATGCTCTGCATTCAGTATAAGGCAAATGTCTTCGGTGAGGCTGATAGCCCAATGACCGATGGAAACATTCTAAAGGAACCGCTAAAGTGGTAAGCGCAAATCTTTCTGAAATATACTTCACATAAAGAATGAGCCCCGACTTAGTTTGTTACAAATCGGGGTTCATCCTTATTTCTCAATAGGTTGCTACACCTTTTATTTTTATTATTAGAGAAAATTTCCAGTTTTCATAGGGATTGTTTCGATAATTCCCTCATAAAGGAAAACAGTTGGCGTACCTATTTCAGCGCCTTGAAGGTGACGGTGCTGGATTGCAGCCCATCAGCCTCAGCAGTGACGGTAACGGTTCCAGGACGATCGGCAGCAATGATGGCAAGACACATTCCCGACCAAGCCTTACGCTCGGAGGCAAGGACAGAACCGAGATCGGTCATATTGCCATTCTCTACACCCAATAGTCGACCGCCACTCACCTTGAAACGCACCAGATTATCGGTGATGGGACAGATGTTCCCGTCTTTATCGAGTACTTCAATCGTCACATGAGCCACATCTGACGGCACAGCACGGAAAGAAGGACGATCGACTGTTGCACGCAACTGGGCAGGAGCACCAGCAGTTCTGATAATCTCCTCATATTTCACGCTGTCGCGAACGCCGACAACCTTGATTTCACCGGGCTGATATTCCACATCCCAAGTCAAATGGAGGTCGGCGGTAGTGGCGAAGTGTTTACCTGGGTCATAGGAAGCCCAACTCGGATTCACACCCCGGCGAGGAAACTCTGTGGCTTTCTTGCCATAGGATTTGCCGTTGACAAACAGTTCAACCTCCTCGCAGTTCGTGTAGCAAGCCACCTGCGTAATCTGTCCTTCGTGACCCTCCCAGTTCCAGTGAGGCAGCAGATGCAACACAGGTTCCTGACTCCAGATGCTCTTGAAGAACCAATAGCCGTCTTTCTTGAATCCGCAGTTGTCGAGATAGCCTGACTGACTTCCTCTTGATGGCCAGCCCGACTCACCGTAGTAGTCGATACCTGTCCACATGAAGTCGCCAATGACATAGTCGTAAGCCGTCGTGAAGCGCCAACGATGCTCCACATCGATAAGACCACTGCTAATAAGTCCACGATTGAAGCGACGGAAACGACGCTGTGGACGCTGCGGCTGCTGTGGACTGAATCCGTCGGCACCTGCTCCCAATTGTGGAGGAGGCGTTGTTCCTGGCCACTGATACTGACGACGCGCGCCTCCCACGCCAGATGATTCTGTTGCAACCACGCGACGATTGGGGAACTCGGCCTTGTCGATAGCATAGAGCACTTCACGGCGCGTACGCCAGCGGTCGGGATAGTTGTAGCCGATGATATCGTTCTCAAACGCTGCGAGGAATTCAGGCGATGTCGGACTGTTTGATGCAATCTCGTCGTTGCCACTCGTCACCAGACGAGTGTCATCCAGACGATGACAGATGGCAATCATCTCGGCAGCAGCACCAGGTCCCTCAGCAGAGCGCTGATCACGAATCTCATTGCCGATGCTCCACATCACCACCGATGGATGATTTCTGTCACGTGCCACCATTGCAGTAAGGTCGCGCTCATGCCATTCACGGAAGTAGAGATGATAGTCCTCCTTGTTCTTTCCGTTAATCCATTGGTCGAAAGCCTCATCCATCACGAGCATTCCCATGCGGTCGCAGAGGTTGAGAAATTCTGGAGCAGGTGGATTATGAGCCGTACGAATGGCATTACAGCCGCCACTCTTCAGAATTTCCAGACGACGTTCCCACACACGCTCGGGCACTGCTGCTCCAACGGCGCCACCATCGTGATGCAAGTTCACGCCTTTCATCTTCACCTGTTTTCCATTCAGCAGAAATCCCTTATCAAGCGGATATTCAATAGTTCGAATGCCCAGCGTGTTTTCCACCACATCGACTGCTTTCTTGCCATTGAGCAACGTGGAACGAAGGGTATAGAGATACGGATGTTCGAGGTCCCACGCCTTTGGATTCGCGACTTTGACCGTTTGCTCGTCAGAAACCTTTCCATTGGCATTAACGGCTACTGCAGCCTCTGCCTTTGCCACACAAACGCCTGCACTATCGATGACCTCATGACGAAGCCTAAGTTGCTGACTCCGTGCATCGGTACTCTCCACATCGGTTTTCACTCTTACGGTAGCCTGTTCAGTCGATAGTTCCTGCGTGCTGTTGAACACGCCCCATTTGGCAATATGGGTTTTCGATGTCTCCACCAGTCGCACGTGACGATAGATGCCCGAACCCGTGTACCAGCGGGAGTTGCCGTGACGCGAGTTGTCGACCTTCACCGCCAGCACATTGCCCGACTTACGAAGGTAGGGAGTAAGATCGTAGGAAAAACTCGAGTAACCATAAGGCCACGTGCCCAACTCATGCCCATTAATCCAGACGGTGCTATTCATGTAGATGCCGTCGAACTCAATGGAATACAGTTTGTTCTTGTCGAAAGTCTTCACGGAGAACGTCTTCCGATACCAGCCAATGCCAGTTGGGAAGAAGCCAATGCTGCCTCCGCCAGGGTTGTCACGCAGGTTTTCGCCTTCGATGCTCCAGTCGTGAGGAACATTAAGTTGTCGCCAGCCGTTGTCGTTGAAATTAGGGGCTTCAGCGCCTGCCACATCGCCAAGATGGAACATCCAACCCGGGTCCATATTCGTCACCCTGCGAGGCTGGGCCATAGATGTCGTAATGGTGAACAGAGTCAGCACTACGGATAATAGTCTCTTGTTCATACTGTCAACTCTTTTAATTAGAAAATTTGTTGACAAATATATACAATTATCCATAAAAACAGATTCACACATGCTTCAATTTGTTGCACTAATGTAACAATTTCTATTCTTCCCCCACGCTTGAGGAATTAAAGCACTATTTCCCTCCGACTCTGCCTTAATGCATTTCTATTACTCTTGCTCTATAAAAAGGATAGGTGATTATAAATCATTTAATTTATGGATTCTCCAATTTGTTCATGACCCACGCAAAGCCTTTCGCCATACGCACGTCAGCATCAACGAAATGATTTCCTACGTTCCACTCCAACTGCGTTTCAATATCCTGCTGCTCCAGCAGTTCGTATTGGCAGCGGATACAGTCTCCAACGCGGGCCATCACGGGATTCTTTGCCCGTTCTTCCCTATCACCAAGACTCAGATAGATGGCCTTTGTCTGTGGCGTGTGACTCTCTGCATATTCTATCCATTGGGGATACCAAACTGAGGGAGAAGCAGCGGCAATTCCGTCAAACTTGTCGCTATTATAACTTGCCCATAGCGCAAAGAGTCCAGCGAGCGAATATCCACCGAGAACTACTCGCCGCGCATTCATCTGTGGCAGCAACTCATCAGAAATAAAACGAAGCATTTCGGCTGCCCCATCGCCAAAAGGCACCTTTCCAAACACAGCAGGCGCAGCCCAAGGTGTCAGTTCCGTCTGCCAGTCTTTCACCTTGATTGACACCAGTTGAAATGGTTGCTCAGTTGTTTTCTGAATCGATGCCAGTTCGTTCTCAATACCTTTCAGGTCATGCTCATCTACAGGCTGTATCAACAATGTATCAGCCTCCGAAATTGCTCCATAACGTATGCATTCATACTCACCAATGACAAAAGTCTCTTGTTCCATATCTTGCTTTTTTATTTTATTGCAAATTCTGTTTTCCTCTCCTTCTTAGCAAAGGTAGTGAAAATCGAAGGCAAAACAAAATAAATTCATTTAATTTTTTGCTGAGATGCATCCTACCTTATCCAAAGGTAGTGAAAATCGAAGGCAAAACAAAATAAAACCATTTATTTTTTTGCTGAGATGCATCCTACCTTATCCAAAGGTAGTAAAATCGAAGGCAAAACAAAATAAACCATTCATTTTTTATTGAGAAGCACGAATTCTCAAAAGATTTCTAATCAAACTGATATAATTATTAAAAAAACATACCTGAAGAAAAAAAGTTGTTGATTCTTGTTTAATTTTGGACCATCTTTTCGTTATATAAGTGTATGACACAAGAAGAGTTCACACATAGAGCAAACTCGATGCGGACAATGTCCGTAGCAATAGCCGAACAATTTGGCTATGCTCAGGACGATGCCGAGGATATTGCCCAGGACGTGATGCTCAAACTGTGGTGTCTGCATGAAAAAATGAATGATGCTACGCACCTGAAGGCATCTGTCGCCATCACTACCAGACGTGTATGTATCGACAAATGGCGCTCTACGCATATATTGGCGGAAATCAAAGAATCTATGCCCGTTATGGATGAAGATACTCAGTACGACCGTTTGGAATTTGAAGAACTCGAGCGATGGATGGACGAACAGATAGACTTTCTACCATCAACTTCAAGCATAGTACTGAGAATGCGACAGTTGGAACAACGTGAGTTAAGTGAGATTGCCGAAATCATAGGCATTAAACAAACATCGGTGTCCACACTGCTTTCACGAGCCAGAAACGAATTATTGAAGAAACTAAAAAGGAGGAACCAACAATGATAAAACAGGACAACACTCAGGATATTGCCACAATGCTCCATAAGTTTATGGCTGGCGAGACCAGTCTGGACGAAGAACGGGCATTAGCAGAGTTTTTTCGCACGCATGAAGTAAGCGATGAGTGGCGTGAATACAAGGAAATGTTCGTTATGTTCGACAACGGCGAAGTTGACGTTGTATTAGAGCCCGAAACGTCTGAACAACTCAATGACACCAGCAATGCAGAGATTCTCACCCTTTCAAAACCTGTGGAGGAAAAAACAAGTATCAACCTTCGCCGTTGGTTCCTGACTGGTGCAGCCTGCATCGTGCTACTGCTGGGCTTCTTCTTATTCGTCAAGAACCAAAATTCTGACAAGAAAACTCCAAACATTGCCCAAGTAACTAAACCCGTACAAGAGATAAAAAAGACTGCCACTCAAAAAACAGTTTTAAGGGACAAAGATAAGAAGCAAATGCCATTGATTGCCGCAAAAGAAACTCCTGCAAAGGAGCAACAAGTTCAACCCCGAAAATCTACAAAGAAAAGAATTCGTCATGCAATTGCCGAAAAGGAAGTCCTCACCGCATCAACTAGCAATATTTCTGACACATTGGGAAGTAACGTTCTTTCCTCCCCGCAAAATATGGCAAGAGCATTAAGAATATTGGGCGAATGTGAAGAAGCCATTCAGCGGGGCGAACAGAATGTTCGAAATGTTATTATCGAAGCAACTTTCCGTGCCACACCACAACCCGCAAATGCCATACTCGTTACCAACGAGTGGGGCGACAGCGAAATCATAGAGAATAAAACCATCATTGATATATAAACTAAAAATCATACGAAAATGAACGCAAAGACCATTATCATCACAGCCATTGCTCTGCTGATATTCTCTGCTAACGCATTGGCACAGGAACAGATTAAAGACCTCTTCCAGAAAATTATCGACAACAAAGGCATCCCTCACATCAGCGAAGAATCCACATCTGGCACGGATTCTTTTGGAATCGCTAAAGAGAGCGAGGTTGTCACTGTGGTTGTAGAAAAGCCATTTTTCAGCGAATTGGATAAACTGGAAAAAGCCTTCGAAAACGAAAGCAAACATGCATCAATGACCTTTATGTCCATTCGGAAAACTTCGTCCAAAAGTGAAACTGTCACCCTTGACAAACCATCTCTTGTTTGGAGCAAGGGCGAAGATGTTTCTCCAAACAAACAGTTTAGTATATGGAGAGATGGAGCAGCCCCTATTCTTTTAGGAAACATCGAGAATAGCAATTACATCATTGCCAATTTTGACGATAAAAACTATCCCAACTACCGAACATGCTATGCTGCCGAATGGAGTGATATCAATGATTCTGACTCCCGAAAAGTGACGCTCATCCGTGTTTATGGACGTAAACCCAGTCAATCCATATTTAATACATTTGACACATTCCAAACATCAGGATTACAATTGCGTGATGATCTTGGAAAACATTTTGATATGCGTATTTTGCCTGATAGCATCATGAGTAATAACTATTTCGGAACGGTCACCTATTTCAACAACAAGTCAGAGGATATTCCTATGAACAGTGGCGACACGAAAGAATGGATGCAAAAGGCCATGAACAATGTCAAACACCTCAGCAATAGCGACTGGCACCGCTTCTTCGGTCTTCTTACACAGAAAATGCTTGACCGCAAAGACAAAGCATCATCAGAAGACTTGGTTGTGAGTGCATGTGTCATTCTTGATTTGTGTAAAAATGCAAGTCAATTAGATGCCGAAGAACGTGAAATTAGCGCAAAGCGCCTTGAGCAAGTTGCTACAGCCTTCAAAAACAACCAATACATCCACGACTTACTTATGCTGGGTGCTGATAAATTATGGAATTAATTGTGAATTAATACACTCTGAATATAAAATCACGAATAAATAAGACTCTCTTTTTAAATAAAGGAAAGACTAGTCAAAATAAGATTTTGTTAGACTATAAAGACCTATAGGCATTTGTCCTCGCTGCATCGTGATGATGCGGCGAGGATTTCCAATTTTTTGGAGAAAAGAGAAAAACTAAAAAAGACCTACCGACCTACCATGACCCCTCGCAAACGCCCTGCCAGAAAGGGTTTGAGGCACGGTAGGTCTTGTTGCAACACCTACCATAGACCTACCATATGCAAAAGGAAAAAAGTAAAGGGGTAAAAAAGTAAAGAAAGGAAGACAAGAATTAATAATAGACTGATAATCAGGTGGTTATAAAGATTGTTGGCAAAAGATTTTTGATTGATAGATTGTGATTCTTCCTGTTTTCCGATGGTAGGTGTATGGTAGGTCTTCAATGAACACCTACCATGCCCTCAGCCCTTTATTCATCGGCATTTGCGAGGGGTTATGGTAGGATGGTAGGTCTTATTCGACAAAAACTTTTTTTCTAAATATCCGAGAAAATCAAAAAGAGCAAACCAAGGAAAGGTTCCCTGTAGGGGAAGGCGGGGGGAGAGGCCTTAAATAGAACATTGCTTCTTACTTATATAAAGCATGTGTTTATACCCAATAAAGCAGGCCTTTAGATGGTCAAAAGGAATGCTCTGTATGGTCGAAAGGACACCTCTGTATAGTAGAAAGGATACCTCTGTATAGTCAAAAGGATACCTTTGTATAATAGAAAGGATACCTCTGTATAGTCGAGAGCATTGCTTTAGATGGTCTGTATTAATGCTTTCGGAGATTAGAAGATTTGGTTTTGAACAACAAAAAATTGCTCCCGAATGTCGGGAGCATTACTTTGGTTGACGGTAAGAAATAAGGGGAGAATTACAACTGCCCACTTTCCACTTGCCTAACAACACGCTCGGTGAGGCGGTCGACACCATTGGGATCGTAGTGTTTCTTGAGACTTGCGCCATAGAGCCATGCAAATGCCTGATAGAAACCTGCCTTCACTGGACCAAGAATAGCCTGAATGAGGTTGTAGGATGTGGAATTACACTCTCGGTCGACAAGTTTGATGAGCAGTTTTCCCTGCGAATAAGTGAGTTTCTTCATGCGAGGTGTATAGGTACGCTTAATGTCCTCTTCGACGAGTTTCAAGTGCTCGTCGCGTGCCTTCTTGTTAGGCAAGGTCTGAAGATACTCGTAAGTCTCACGGATAATCTGATTGCATTCCTTGGCAATCGGCAACACCTTCTTCACATTGTAGACCAGACGATTATAACTCTGTCGCTGCTTCTCGTTCTTGAAGGTGGTTGTAGTGTAGACATAGATATTGTTCAACTCCATATACTGAATGGAGTCGCCGTCTTCGAGCACTTTCCCCACCTTCACCATCGGCACATAAGTGGGCGAATCCATATCGACCCGACGGTCCTCAGGATTGATGTGCTCGCGCTTCTGAGCCCACGACGGGCAGACAAGCATCAGTAACAGGGAGAAGAAAATATATCGCATATCAATAGTCAGGGTTTCAGGGTTTTGTCAAGAAATTCCAATACGCGCTGCTGCGCACGTTTTCCGCAACTATGGGGGATATCCCAGATTTCAGTTTCGAGCACGTTGTCGGCATTCTGCGACTGCCAGACTTCGTGCATGATGGAAAAGGCCTTTTCAACGCCGGGTACGGGGAAAAGTTTATCCTGACTGCCATTGATGAAGAGCATCGGGCGCGGACAAGCCAGCGACGCCACATGGGGATAGTCGAGCCAGCGACGCATTCCCGGAAGCGTGTTGGCAAATCCTCCATTCTCGCCACGTCCGTAGCGCAACGTAAGTTGAGCATCGGCTGTAGTCATCCAGCAAATTGCTGCGCCCACCTTGATTCGGTCGCTCAGCGCAGCAAGCATCCAAGTGCGATAGGCACCCATGGAACAACCCGTACATCCGATTCGCGTACTGTCGACCTGCGGCAACGAAGCCAACAGGTCAGTCGCGTGAATATCGTCGAAGTGCATCCAACCACAAAGGTCAGCGCCATACATCTGCATGTTTCCAGCCACGACGTCGTAAGCCTTGCGGTCTTGTCCTTCAACACGCCCGCGCTCGCCCCACATCGGAGCATCAGTAGAAAGCACCACGTAGCCATGAGCGGCAAGGAAGTCACCGAGATACTGACCCTCGTAGAGATTGTCGACCCACGCATTCGCATCGTTGATGACCACAGAATCCTCTGTCGCCAGAGGCCGAATCATCTTCTCCTTGCCAATGAAGAGATGAGCACCATGATCGTGAAGCACGTTGACGGCTGGGAAAGGTCCAGGTCCATCGGGAATGAGCAGGAGCGCGGGCACACTGTAATAGCGTGAGAGTGCCAGTTCGATGCGATAAGCCCGATAGCCTTCACGTTGTTCCTCAGCCAGAAACCTCACTGGTTCCACACTATCGACGGGAGGCGGAGGTGGCGTAAGCATGCATTCAAACACCTTCTCGCGAGCCTTCTTTCGCCACTCGTCGAAACTGCCTTGCGTCTGAGGATTCCAAGCCAGAGGGAAAGTCAAATCAGCCACCATCTGCTCAGCATAGACTGGCATATTCTTCCGAAACTCCGCCCGCGACCGTTTGGCTTTGTCGCCAGCGATGCGAGAATCGGTCTGCGCCTGCAAGCCCGATTGGGACAAGCAGAAGAGAAGGATGGTGATGATGAGCCAGAACTTCTTCATGTGGCGACGATTAGAAATTAAACTTCGATTGACTTAGAGAGTTGCAAAATGCAGACAATTAATCCGTCAGTGCAGCGAGATTGCGCTGAAGTTGTTCAACACTGCTGGCTCCTACGAGCACACTGGTGACTCCGCGCTGATCGAGAATCCAGCGAAGAGCATGTTCTGCAAGCGTGCGGTCTTTCTTTTGGGCCTCCTCATTCCACTGTCGCAACTGAGCGAGCAGTTCAGGCGTAAGCATATCGGCACTAAGGAAACGTCCTTTCGCCATACGCGAGTCGGCAGGAATACCGGCAAGATAGCGGTCGGTGAGGAGTCCCTGAGCCAATGGCGAGAACGAGATGAATCCAATGCCATGATCGGCACAATAGTCCATGATGCCCTCTTCCTGAGGCTCGCGGTCGAGCATGTTCAGGCGACCCTGATAGATGAGCAGCGGCACGTCGCGCTCACGCAGATATTCATCGGCAAACCGAAGTGCCTCCAATGGCCAGCGAGAAATACCCACATAGAGAGCCTTGCCGGCGCGAACAATGTCGACAAGTGCCTGAAGCGTCTCGTCGAGAGGTGTCTCGGGATCGTAGCGATGACTGTAGAACAGGTCGACGTAGTCGAGATTCATGCGTTTCAGCGACTGGTCGAGCGAAGCCATGAGATACTTGCGCGAGCCCCAGTTGCCATAAGGTCCTGGCCACATGTCGTAGCCAGCCTTCGAAGCAATAAACATCTCATCGCGGAAGGGACGAAAATCGTCCTTCATAAGTCTGCCAAACGTCTCCTCGGCAGAACCATAGGGAGGTCCGTAGTTATTGGCGAGGTCGAAGTGGGTCACGCCATGATCAAAGGCATAGTGCGTGATTGCACGACTGCGCTCATAGGGATCAACGCCACCAAAGTTGTGCCAAAAACCAAGCGACACCTTGGGCAGCAGAACGCCAGATGCGCCACAACGACGATAGATTTGGTCGCTGAGGTCATAGCGTTTTGGGTCGGGGGTGTAGGGAGGAGGAACCATATTGTTCTTTCTTTTTAAGGGGTGATAATTATCTTCAGAGATTAGGGAGACCAGACCGCCTAAACTACCTATATAAAATAGAGAGACTTGGAATCTGGGAAGTCCATTTACTTCTTGTCGTTTTCGATGAGTTCGAGAAGACGGTCGACTGCTTCAGCCTCAGGAATGTTCTTTGCTACGCACTCCTTCTGCCTGTAGAGCGAGATGCGGCCAGGACCTGCTCCAACGTAGCCATAATCGGCATCAGCCATTTCGCCAGGACCATTCACGATGCAGCCCATGATTCCGATTTTCAGTCCCACGAGATGCTGGGTTGCAGCCTTGATGCGGCGAATGGTGTCCTGAAGATTATAGAGCGTGCGGCCACAACCCGGACAGGAGATATACTCCGTCTTTGTGAACTTGATGCGAGCGGCCTGAAGAATGGCATCGGCAAGCGTCGTTAACTCATCTGCGCTGAAGGTGGAGTTCTCAATAACGAGTTTCGTTGCCTTGCGGTCGATAAGCAGCGCACCTACAGCCATAGACGCCTTCAGTTGCAGTTCCTCCCAAGAGGGAGCCTCAACAGCAAGCGTAATAGTGTCGTCCTTGATACTGGCTTCAGCATCAGCGCGGAGTTGGGCGCATTCCTCTATCATATCGACCAGACGTCTGGCCACAGGAATCTCGCATTCGGGCTCTTCGGAAAGCGAAACGCGAATAGTATCGCCGATGCCCTCGGTGAGCAAGGCGCCAATGCCCACAGCCGACTTGATGCGGCCGTCTTCACCCTCTCCTGCCTCAGTCACGCCGAGATGGAGCGGATAGTGCATATTCTCTTTGTCCATAGCCTGAACAAGCAGACGAACCGACTGCACCATCACTACGGTATTGGAGGCCTTAATGGAGATAACAACGTCGTTGAAATTCTCGCGGCGGAATATGCGGAGAAACTCCATGCAACTCTCAACAATGCCTGCAGGCGTATCGCCATAACGCGACATGATGCGATCGCTGAGCGAACCGTGATTCACTCCGATGCGCACAGCCGTATGATGCTGCTTACAGATATTGATAAACGGCACGAGGCGGTCGTCAATTTTCTGCAGTTCTGACTGATATTCCTCATCGGTGTATTCCAGATGGCGGAATGTACGGGCGGGGTCGACATAGTTGCCCGGATTGATGCGAACCTTCTCGCAATACTGGGCTGCAACATCGGCAACGCGTGCATTGAAATGCACATCTGCCACAAGTGGCGTCATGATGCCCTCTGCCTTCAGTGCGGCAGAAATGTTACGCATATTCTCAGCCTCACGCGTTCCCTGCGTAGTCAGTCGGACGAGTTCGCCGCCTGCCTCGATGATGCGCTTGGCCTGAGCAACGCAAGCGTCGGTGTCGTTGGTATTGGTTGTGGTCATCGACTGCACCCGAATCGGGTTGTCGCCGCCAATGGCAACCGTTCCCACCTGCGCTACCGTGCTGAATCTTCTCTTATACATCTAGTTGGTCTTAAACTGGAATTTTACTTCAGCCAAATCACGATTGGCTTTCTCGATTTTCTGACCGAGCGTAGACTTGTAGTCAGTCAGACGCTTTGCCACAGCCTCATCGCAGAGTGCCAGCATCTCAGTAGCCAGAATGGCTGCATTGAGGGCACCGTTGATAGCGACTGTTGCAACAGGAATGCCCGGAGGCATCTGCAGAATGCTGTAGAGCGCGTCGACACCATCGAGCACAGAACCCTTGATGGGAACTCCGATGACGGGCAATGTGGTCTGAGCGGCAATGACGCCAGGAAGCGCAGCAGCCATTCCCGCACCAGCGATGATGACGCGAATGCCACGCTCGCGAGCACCTTTTGCAAACTGCTCCACTGCGTCGGGAGTGCGATGGGCCGACAATGCATTCACCTCGAAGGGAATCTGCATCTCGTCGAGAAACTTACAGGCTTTTTCCATAACGGGCAGATCACTTGTGCTGCCCATGATAATACTTACGATTGGAGACATTTTTCTATTTTCGATATAATATGATTAGACATTTAAGTTCCGAAGTTTGTTTCCTTTTGCCCCTTGTTTCATTCAGAAGCGAATGATGAGGTTGAGCGCGCAGACGAAGCCGACACCAAATCCTGCAACCACCTGCGAGAGTGTGTGCTGACGGAGAATCATACGGGCAGTACCCACGAGTCCTGCCAGAATGATGATGAAGCACAACCACCAGATAGGGTTGAATGAGAACTTGAAACTGAAGGCGATGAGCGCACCGGCAATACCGCCGATAGCAGCCGAGTGGGTAGAGATTTTCCACCAGATATTGATGAGAGCGCAAGCCACTTGAATGACCAAAGCCGTCAGCAATACTATCCCGATGATATAGGGAAAATGACGCCACATCATAATCTGATAGCACGCGAAATAACAGACGATGGAAATGATGTAGGGCACCATTCGACGTTCCTTCGCTCCCATCTCGATGAGCGACCATCCCTGATGGAGACGATAGAAACGAATGAGCAATGTGGGCAGCAGAATCGTGAACAGATAGACGAGCAAGAGAACCGAAAGTTTATAACCTAAGGGCTGCAAACTGAGATAACTGAACATGAACAGCGCCGCCATACCTACCAAAGGGAGGTAGAATGGTGTGAAGATCATGCTGATGATCCTTGCTGCTAAAATGATCTGCTTCTCTTTCATTGCTTTCTGAGTCGTGCCACAGGCACACCAATCTGTTCGCGATACTTCGCTACTGTGCGTCTGGCAACGGGGAATCCCTTCTCGCGCAACTTGGCTGAAAGAGCCTCATCGCTCAGGGGTTTATGTTTATCCTCGCCCTCAATGATGTCGCGGAGGGCCACTTTGATTCTTCTTGTTGAGAGTTCCTCACCATCTTCAGTGGTATAGCCGTCGCTGAAGAAATAGCGCAGGGGGAAGGTGCCCCAGGGGGTTTGAGCATACTTCTCGTTCGACACACGCGAAATCGTCGAGATGTCGAGACCTGTTCGGGCAGCGATGTCCTTCAGAATCATTGGTTTCAATTCTGCCTCATCGCCTTCCTGGAAATATTTCATCTGCCACTCGATAATGGCTTTCATCGTGATGTAGAGCGTATGACGACGCTGTCGTATGGCCTCGATGAATCCCTGCGCCTTCTCGACCTTCTCCTTCGCATAGAGCAACGCCTCCTTATCCTGACGGGTCATTCCCTCGGGGTTGCTCTTGTAGGTCTCAACCATATCGGTGAACGATGGGGAAACCTTCAGTTCGGGCACCTGACCACGATTCAGCGTGAACGTCACTTTTCCACCGTCATTGGTGTCGATGATGAAGTCGGGAGTGATTTGCTGTAGGCTGCGTCCCATGGTCTCGCCAAGCGAGGCGCCGGGCTTCGGATTCAGTCGATGTATTTCCTTCTTCAGTTCTTCCACCTGCAATTCGCTAAGGTCGAGCCCCACGCGTATCTTTTCCCAATGTTTCTTGGTGAATTCCTCGAAATAATCAGTGAATAGTCGACGCAACTGAGTCTTGAGCCAACTCTGAGGCTTACGCTTCACCTGAAGCAACAGGCATTCCTGCAGATTGCGGGCACCAATACCAGCAGGATCGAAGTCCTGAAGAATATGCAGCACGCGCTCAATCTCTTCGACGCTCAAGTCGATATTGTGATAAATAGCCAACTCGTCACTGATGAAATGCAAATCCTTGTGCAGATAGCCATCGTCCTCGAGCGAACCTATCAGGTATTCCAGTACTTCGCGTTCCACATCGTTGAGTTCCACCTCACTCATCTGCTCCTTCAGTTTATCGTAGAATGAGACCGTATCACCATAGACCATTTCCTCATGGTCAGCAGTCTGCGTCTCGTCCCAATAGCCTCGGGCCACAGGCATCTCGTCGTCGCGGCCAAGCCCTGCAAGTGCTGAGTCGAGTGCGTCCTCACGCTCCTCTCGCTCCGACTGCTGCTCGAAACTCTCCTCTCCCACTCCCTCCTGATTGCGGGCATCACCCTCATAGAGGGCATCGTCGGGCGACATTGCCTCGAGGGCTGGATTGTCGTCGAGTTCCGAGTTGATGCTCTCCTCCAGTTCGGTGAGCGGCATTTCGAGGAGTTTCACCTGCAACAGATGCTGCTGCGAGAGGCGTTGCTTAAGCCGTTGTTCCTGTTTTTGTTCTTGTCCGAGTTCCTGAGGCATAGTCTGAACTTTCCTGAATAGATATTGTTAAGCGAAGAAGTCCTTCAACTGTGCAGCCAAGGCAGCCAACTGTTGCGGACTGCCATTACCGAATCGCTGCCAGATTTGCTGGCAAGGACTGAGCAGTGGACTCATCACGAAGTCGTTGCGTTTCAAATAGGGGTCGCAGAACTGATAGATTTCCATGATGTCGACCACCTCTGCCGATTTCATCTTCAGCAGTCGGGCCAGTTCCTGAATCTCGGGAGTTTCGACCACCATCGTTGAAGGTGTCAGCCGGAAATAAAGGTCGAGAATCATTATCAGTGCTGCAGGCGTAGGTGCCTTCTGATTTGCATCGGGCAGTTCCACGGGCTTGAAATCCTTCTCCCAAGTCTCATTGGTCTCCACGCCATCGAAGAACTGTTCGGCTACACCCAGTTTCTGTCGCAGCAACTTCACACCGCGACTCAATCGGCGTGGGTTCTTACCATAGTCCTTCCATAGTTTCTCCATTCGCGGCGTATCGATTGTGCGCAAGCGAAACATCTGTTCATAGAGGAACTGCGGGGGAATGTGGAGTTCGAGAGCCAAACCGACTAACTGACGTGAATAGAGAGCCTTCACGCCAACTGGTTTCCTCAGATAGAGTTGCATCAGCAGCAGCCAGTATTCGTCTGACCATTGGGGGTGTTGTGTAGCCATCTTTCTTTTTCTTGAGTTTAGTCCTTCGATTTTTATCAGTATGCAAATTTACAAAGATTTCTCCGAAATAGCACTAGTATAAACGTTTTTAACATTTATAGACCCTTCTGTTCGGGAAACTCCTCGCCGGGCAGCGGCCAGCAAGGCGAAGGAACGTGCTGCGCCTTCATCTCCTTATCGAACCACTGGACCAATTCGGGATATTCACTCGCAAGGTTATTTCGCTCACCTGGGTCTTCCTCAAGATTGTAGAGTTCCAAGGGCGCGTCCTTCTTAATCGTCACGCATTTCCATTTCCCATAGCGGGCTGCACGCTGCTTACCCGTAAACTCCCAGTAGAGTAGACGATGGTCGGTATCAACTTCCTCGCCATAGAACAACGGTAGGATGTTCTGCCCGCTATAGCCCTGAGGCAAAGCCTTTTCCGCGTTGGCAAGAGCCGCGAAGGTGGGCATCATATCGGGGAAATAGACTGTATTCTGCAAGCGCCGAACAGGAACACGACCAGGTTGGTTGACGATGAGCGGCACGCGAATGCCGCCTTCATAGAGCAAGCCCTTACGACCTCGGAAACCCGCATTGCAGTTCAACTGCTCGAGCGGAGCCTGCACAGCGGCACCATTGTCGCTGGCGAAGATGATGAGCGTCTTCTCCCGCAGATGAAGCCGGTCGAGTTCCTTGAGCAAGCGGCCGATGGCTTGATCCATGTGAGTGATGAGCGCAGCATAGCGTTTCGTGTTACTATCCCACTGACTTTGGTCGTCGTACCACGACGTGTCGTCAATATTGTAAGGCTCATGTGGGGCATCATAGGCCAGATATAGAAAGAACGAATTCTTGCGGTTGCGATTGATGAATCCGATAGCGTCGTCGGTCGAAAGGTCGGTGTTGTGAATGACGTGCTGATCGTGCTCATTCTCTGTGATATTAATGAGCGAGTCACCGTGAAATCGCCAATAGGGATAGTAGTAGGGATCGTTGCTATAGACCGTTGAGATGAGCCAACCGTAGAACTCATCGAAACCGCGATGATTGGGGGCAGCACCTGGGTCATAACCGTCCAGATGCCATTTGTTCACGAGGCAAGTGCGATAGCCTGCTGCTCCGAGGACAGTAGCCAGCGTGGTGTCTTCGGGCATCAGATTGGTTCGCCGTACAATTGTCGTGTCGCCCTGAGGCGTAATCTTCAGTCCGGTAATACCATTCGCCGTACACATATTATCGCGAATGCGGCCTTTACCACTATGCTTACCTGTCATCAGTGCACAACGAGAGGGCGATGAGATTCCACTGCCCGCATAGCATTGGTCGAACCGAGTGCCTGTGGCTGCCAACTGGTCGATGTTAGGAGTCTTCACAAACTTCGACCCATAGCACGACAAGTCACCATAGCCCATGTCATCGGCCAGGATGAAAATGATATTCGGACGCTCCGGTGTGGGTTTCAGCCGCTTTGCCTCCGCCTCATGAGCGGTTAGCGCCAAAGCACCAATGGCCACTACCGGCAGTTTCAGTTGATTGTTCTTCATTTCGCGACAAAAAGTTTGGTTGTTTCCTCTCTATCCTTTCTATTTTGCAAATATACAAAGAATCGGGCAAACAACCAAACTTTTTATTGCGATACAATGATTACCTAACAAATTTTCAGAAGTCGAGAAGCAGATAGGCCTTCGACCCTTCATTAGATTCTACTTCTCAGTCCAAAGCACCTGAATCACCGTCTGGCCAACAGCCTTCAGCGTGTTGGGATCAATGTGCTGCATGTTGTCATCGACCGTGTGCCAAGTAGGTCCGAACGAACTCTGCGGACAGTCGGGATGGAAGGGAATAATATCAATTGTCGGAATCTTCGCTATCTGATTAAGTGGGATATGATCGTCGGTGATTCCACCACCGTCCTTCTTCGGGAAGAAACTTCCATAGCCCGCCTGACGGGCTGCACGCCACACCTTCTTCACAATAGCGGGAGCATACTGCTGCGACATAATCTCCTGACAGAACTGTGCGCCTTGTCCACCGACCATATCGAGGAGAATGCCGTAGCGAGCCTCATAGCCTTCGGGAAGGTTCTGGGCAAAATACTGTGCACCCAGCGCCCATGAGTCTCCGCTGTTGGTCTGATCTTCCTCCCACTGCGGAGTTCCCCAGTCTTCAGCGTCGAAACAGATGAAGTCGACACCCAGTTGGGGATTGAAACTGGTGCTATCGGCACTGATGGAAAGTTGACGGGCTATCTCGAGCATCACTGCTACACCCGAAGCAGCATCGTTGGCAGCGAGAATGGGCTTGTGCCAGTTGGCTTCGTCTGGATCGTTATCGGCCCAGGGACGACTGTCCCAGTGAGCACAAAGCAGAATGCGCGTAGTGAGTTCCGGGCGAAACTGTGCGATGATATTCGTTGACTTCAGCGTTGTGCCATTATAACCCGTCAGATCTGCATGCTGTTCGGTGACCTTGCAGCCATATTGGCTAAACTTCTCCACAATCCACTCCCTGCATTGCTCGTGTCCGGGCATGTTCATTGCACGCGGTCCAAAGTTACATTGTGCTTCGCAAAAAGCATAGGCAGAGTCGGCAGAGAACGAAGGACCAACAGGCTTCACCTTCTCCAATTCTTCAATGTCTTCAGTCTCAGGACTTGCCTTAAAAAGTTCACTGACTGTACTCCAACCATATGCTAATGCAGCAAGCAGGAGGGCAGCAATGCCTATTCTGATCATATTTTTCTTCATTGTAGTTTTTCTACCTTATTTACTATTTTATCGTTGAACGGCTTTCGCCTGAACCTCTGCCATCACCCTGAGCCAGTTAGCACCCCAAATCTTGCGGATGTCGCGTTCGCTATACTTCCGACGCAACAAGTGAAGGGTGAAGTTTATGAGTTCAGAAGAGTTAGCCAATCCGCAGACACCACCGTCACCATCGAAATCAGTTCCAAGTCCTACGTGGTCGATACCCATCACCTGAATAGCATGCTCCAGATGGTCGATAGCATCGAGAATTGAAGCCTCACCTTGCTGACGAAGGAATCCATGATAAATGGTCGTATGAGCCACACCACCCCGCTTGGCAAGAGCGCGCAGTTGGTCGTCGGTCAGATTGCGCGGATGGTCGCAAAGGGCACGACAATTGCTATGGCTGCAGACAATGGGCGTCTGACTAATCTCGAGTGCATCGTAGAAACTCTTCTCACCCGCGTGGCTCAGGTCGACCATAATACCATGATCGTTCATCTGGCGAATGACCTGCTCACCAAACTGTGAAACACCGTCGTGAGTATTACAGCCACGGGCAGAATCGCAGATGTCGTTGTCGCCGTTATGACAAAGCGTTATGTAGACCACGCCTCGCTGTGCAAATCGCTTCACATTACCCAGATCGTGCTCAAGTGCCAGTCCGTTTTCGATGGCGAACATAATGGACTTGCGACCACGACGCTTATCCTCGTAGAGGTCAGCCGGCGTTCGGGCAATGCTCAGATACTGGCGATTCTGCTCAACGATCGTCTCTATCTTGTCGAAGATCTGGTTGGCATAGGCATTCGGAGTAAGTCCCTTACCCGCACTCTCCACCAGTGAGGAGAACGTCTCACCAATCTTGGGTTGTGGCAGATAAGCCGCCATAATCACAGCATCCTGACGACCTTCCGTCATCTTGTGCAAGTCGACGAGGATACGAGGATCGCGCTGCTCGAAACGAATGTTCTGCGGGAAGAACATCGGCGTGTCGCAATGCGTGTCGAGTGTGAGCACACGGTGGTGCAACTGCTTGGCAACGTGGAAGTTCTTGGCCTGATTGACTAGCCACTTGAAAATCGGCAGACCATCTTCACCCAACCACTCAGGGTGCCACTGAATACCCATAATGGGTTTGTATTCGCTACTCTCCATTGCCTCGATGACGCCATCGGGAGCAGTTGCCGTAACGTGGAATCGCGGACCGGGATTGTCGACAGCCTGATGGTGGAAAGAGTTCACGGCTATGGTGCCTTCCCCATAGATTCCTGCCAGTTCGCTACCGGCAACTATCGTAACCGTATGGGTCAACTCTTCGCGATCAGCATCCTGTGAATGTTTCAGCAGAGGTTGCTTTGCCGGTGGTTCCGGCTGCGAAGAGAACTTGCGTTTGGGTTGGGGAGGAGTCTCAACACGCAGCAACGAAAGGTCCTGAGCCACATGACCATCGAGCGCCATAGCCAACGTCTGCATGCCTCGACAGATACCCAGCATAGGAATCTGCCGGTTATAGGCCAGACGAGTAATCAGCAACTCGGGCAAGTCACGCGTCGCATTAATCTTGTGGAGTTGGGAGGAGGGTTCCTCATTACCCCAAAGCGGATTATAGTCGCCGCCACCCGTGAGCATCAAGGCATCGAGATGTTCCAATGTGTTGACAATCACGTCTTTATCAGCAATGGGAGGTATAATCACAGGTGTGCCACCCGCATCGACAATCTGCTGATAATAGCGGTCGCGCAAGGTGGCGTCAGTTCCCGCATAATTGGCGGTCAGGCCAATGAGTGGGCGCTGTACGCCCTCTGGAAAGGAACTATAAATCGCATCGAGATGCGATTGAAGGTCGTAGTTTTTCATTCTTCTATAGATACTGGTATTTCACGTTTGATGCTTTGTTCGAGCGAGATGAGCGTCTCCGTCGAAACTACACCCGGAATACCCTGCAGTTTGTTGTTCAGCAGGTCCATAAGTTGTTCATTGTCCCGGGCAAAGAGTTTCAGGAGCATCGTGTAGCCGCCAGTCGTGAAATGGCATTCAACAATTTCCGGAATTTCAAGCAGACACTTCACAACATCCTTATACATAGAACCGCGCTCGAGATTCATTCCCACATAGGTACAGGTAGTGTAACCCAGACTCTTGGGGTTCACGTCGAATCCGCTGCCCATGATGACACCTTCCTCCACAAGGCGCTGTACGCGCTGGTGAATGGCGGCACGGGAGACACCACACTCTGCTGCCACATCCTTAAACGGAATTCGGGCGTTCTTTGATAGTATGCTTAAAATCTTTTTGTCGAGTTTGTCAATTTTTTCCATTTCATGCTTCTTTTGGTTTCACTTAGCAAAAATAGACAATTTCGCCGTAATATGCAACAAAATGCGCGAATATTTTCGAATATCCGCGCATTTTGCTATGTTAGATGGCTAAAATCAGCCAAAACCATTACTTTTTCCTTACAATTCTCTTGCCGATTGCCTTCGACTTGGTCTTGTCGCTCTGAAGCATCGGAGTCACCTTGCTCTTAGCATCCTTGGCGTCCTTAGCATCTTCCTTCACGATGTCTTCCAACTCAACGGTGAAAATCAGTGTAGAGAAAGGCTTGATCTGTCCAGCCTGACGCTCGCCATAAGCAAGATTCTGAGGGATGTAGAGTTCCCACTTCGAACCTACGGGCATCATCTGCAGAGCCTCTGTCCAGCCCTTGATGACCTGATCGCAACGGAATTCAGAGGTCTGAGGATTGCGCTTGTAAGAACTGTCGAATACGTTTCCATCGATGGTCTTACCCTCGTACTTCACCTTCACCTTCTGTTCCTTCAGCGGCTTCTCGCCAGTTCCCATGGTCAGCACCTTGTACTGCAATCCGTCGGGCAGCGATACAACACCATCCTTCTTTGCGTTCTCAACCAACCACTCTTCGTTCTGCTTCTTGTAAGCAGCGGCGACAGCTTCCTTGGCAGCCTTTGCATGCTCCTGGAAATACACCTGAGCAGTAGAGTCTGCATAGATGCTGTTGTCGCCAGTCAGTGACGAAACGAATCCTTTGTGGAACAATTCATCACCAACAGAAATGTCGCTACCCTCGAAGTCAGCCTTCATGCTGGGCAGTATGCGCTGAGTAGCCATCTGGGCAATCTGAATACCTGCCTGATAGGCAGTATACTTAGGATCGCTCTGGCGGCTGAGTGCCTCCTCGTAGCCCTTGATGAAATCTGCCATATAGGCGGTATCGACTTTCAACTGCTGCTGCAGATAGGGAATCAGACCCTGTGTGGCGGTCTTACCTCCAGCATAACTAACACTGTCAGAAACGGTAGTGAGCACGACCGGTTCTACCTTGACGGTATCAACCATTTCGGTCTGTGCCTTCTTCTTTTTCTTATCCTTCTTTTTACCAGCAGTTGCTGTGCTCAGCGAAGCGCCCAACACAACAACTACGGCAAGAAATGCAATTCTTTTCATTATTCTTTTGTAAATTAAACTTTCAATGCGAAACTAATCGCCATTAAATGTTTTTTACTTCTCGATACCAAGCAGTTCAACCTTGAAGATCAGAGCAGAGAAAGGCTTAATCTTGCCCTGCTGACGCTCGCCATAGGCCAGATCCTGAGGAATGTAAACTTCCCAAACAGAACCAACAGGCATGTGAACGAGAGCATCGGTGAAGCCCTTGATGACCTGATTTGCACGCAGTGTCACAGGATCCTTGCGCTCGTAAGAACTGTCGAAAACCTGACCGTCGATGGTCTTACCCTCGTAGTGAACCTTCACCATTGAAGTGTCCTTAGGCATAGCGCCGCTACCTACCTTGATGACCTTATACTGAACACCACTTTTGAGTGTCTTCACGTCAGCCTTCTTGGCATTGTCAGCGAGGAACTTCTCACCAGCAGTCTTGTTCGGACCAAACTCCTTCATAGCGGTCTCGGTCTTAATCTGCTGCATCTTAGCCTGAGCGGTCTGAGTAGCCTGATCCATTGTCATCTTCTGACCCTTACCAGTAGTTCCTGCTACGAAGCCAGCCATAAAGTTCTTCAGAGAAATAGTCTTTGTAGAGTCGTCACCAAAAGCCTCACGGTTGATACCGACGATCATCTGGTTGGCAATCTGCTGACCAATCTGGATACCTGCATAGTAAGCAGCCTTCTTCTTGTTGTCACCAGCGTTAGCACCATCGTTCAGACCCTTGATGAAGTCGTTCATGTAAGTTGTATCGATGCTCATACGGTCAACGAGATACTCCTTCAGACCGTTGCTCTGAGCCAGACCGATAGCATAACTCATTGTGTCGACGTCGGTTTTCAGATTTGCTTTCGGGGTTGAGTTGCCGCACGAAATCATAGTAGCGGCAGCAATAGCCATAGCGGCTACGAATGTCAGTTTTTTCATTTTGTTTGTTTTGTTTTATTGTTGATTTTTAAACTTATCTCTATTTTCTTATCTGTCGCCGTCATCGGTACTTGATGTAAAAGTCCCGATACGTTGGATTAGACGACCTCAATCAGTTCTACGTCGAACACCAGTGTTGCAAAAGGAGGAATGCTACCACCTGCACCGCGCTCACCATAACCAAGATGATAGGGAATGAAGAAGCGATACTTAGCACCTTCCTGCATGAGTTGCAGACCCTCTGTCCAACCAGCAATCACGCCGTTCAGGGGGAATGTAGCGGGCTCTCCACGCTGAATGCTGCTATCGAAAAGTGTGCCGTCGATAAGCATACCCTCATAGTGGCATTTCACCTGATCGGTAGCCTTCGGCTTGCGGCCATTACCTTCCTTCAGCACCATATATTGCAGTCCGCTGGGCAGCGTCACTACACCTTCCTTTTTAGCGTTGTCAGCCAGATATTTCTCGCCCTGCTCCTTCTGAGCCTTGTGCTTCACGGCTGCTGCGGCACGCTGCTTCTTCTCCTGTTCCTGGAAGAACTGCTGCACAATCTCCTGTGCCTCGCGGCCACCCACCTGAGGTTCCTTGCCGCTGAGAACGTCCTTGATAGCCAGAGCGAAATCGTCAATATTCAAACCCTCGGCACCCATGTCGGCCAGTTGTCTGCCGATGCCGAGTCCTAATGCGTAACTTACTTTGTCCATTTTTCTTTCTATACTTTCTCTTAAAAATCAAATTTTTGAACGCTGCGCAATGCGCCTTTTGCATTCAGCCTGCAAAGGTACGAAAAAATATTAAAGATTGAAGAAAACACACTTTAAATTATATATTTTTTTAATTTAGTACCCGTAGGATAAATTTATCTAAAATCAAAATCGGACTGATTTCTGCCTCTTTTGAGTGAAATTTATTCCAGACTCGAATCGAAAGAAAAACTTCATTCTATTTCTGCTCAGTTTCGAAAAAGAACCTCGTTGCATCAAATTCACGAGGACTGATAGTGCTAAGAGAATCTCCGTCGAGAAACCAAATCTGGTCAGCAAACTGTCGGGCTATTTCCACGTCGTGAGTAGAGAGCAGAATGGCCTTCTGCTGGTCGTGAGCAAGTAAGGCGAGAAGTGCCATTACATCGCGCTTACTGGGGTAATCGAGGAAAGCCGTCGGTTCGTCAAGAATGATGATGGGAGTCTGTTGGGCGAGCGCCTTTGCTATCATCACCTTCTGTCGCTCACCATCGCTGAGTTGTCCGAAATCAGCCGTC
Organism: Prevotella sp.; assembly: GCA_024697645.1. GTDB lineage: Bacteria > Bacteroidota > Bacteroidia > Bacteroidales > Bacteroidaceae > Prevotella. Next base: position 12,191 of record JAILFH010000079.1, on the reverse strand, counting down.
GAAAGTGACTCTATACCGACCAACCGCATAGCCTCATTCACAACCTGATGATCTTCCTCACGAAGCGTTCCCCAAAAATTGGTGTAGGGCATTCGTCCCATCCCCACCACCTCACTCACGGTAAGTCGGCGAAGGTCTAATTGCTCTGTTAGCACGACGCTCACGATGTTTTCGCGACGGCCATCAAGTCCTGACAATGTTCCTGCGAGAGGCGGTTGAAAACCCGCTAGCGTGCGCAGAAACGTGCTTTTACCAGAACCATTCCGACCCAGCAAACACGTCAACTGACCTGCAGCAAGTGTCGCTGTAAGTTCTTGGGCTACCACTTTAGCGTCTGTTCGACCCTTGAGATATCCTATTGTCAGATTTTCGAACCATATTTCGTTCATCTTCGCTGCAAAGTTAAGCAATTCTTGTGAATTACGAACGCTGATGAGAAATAATTTTCGACATCAATTTGCCAAAGTGGCCACATTCGAAAAACCCAAAAAGAGATTTGACTTCCCCTCGCTATTTTGTAACATTGACTTCGCCGGAGTTACTACAATCGGAAAAGCCCAAATAAATTTGGCTTTCCCCTCGTTATTTTGTAACTTTGCACCCGCTTATGAGTGAGACCTCGCCCATTTTGGAGTTACAGCGCCAACGGATGTTGCTCGAAATTGAGTACTACACCGAGAAGGAAGCCTTCCGCCGACAAACGGAAAGCCGGGGACTTATGCGCTCCATAAAACGAGGTGATGCTTGGTTCCCACTGCGAGTTGGCAAAAGTTACTACAACTCGCTCAACCAACTCTGCATTGAGGTTCATCGAACCTCTGACCAAGACATTGAGCACAACTTCGAATTCGGACGACCCGTGCAGTTCTTCAAGGCGATTCTCAATGCTGTTTCCACTCCGAAGGGAAGCCTTGTGCCGAAGGGCAAGGACAGTTCTTTTTCCTATTACAATTTCAGCGGAACGGTCAGTTATGTTGATGGCGACCGAATGGTTGTGGCTGTACCCGACTCAGCACCTATTGTCGAACTGCAGAACTTCAATTCCGAAACGTCTTCGATTGAAGGCACTCGAATGCTGGGCGTTCAACTCTCTTTCGACGAGACTTCCTATCGCACGATGTTCGACGCGCTCGAACGAGTGATGAGGGCGAGAAACAACCGACTCGCTGAATTGCGCGAGTTGTTCTATGGTGCCACCAAGACGGTTCCTGGCACTTACACCTTCCAACCCGTCTCCTTCCCCTGGCTCAATCCCACTCAAGAGCGGGCAGTCAACGAAGTTCTGCGAGCCAAGGACGTTGCCATCGTTCACGGACCTCCGGGAACAGGCAAGACCACAACACTCGTCGAGGCTATCGTCGAAACACTCCATCGGGAACCACAAGTGTTGGTTTGTGCTCAGTCGAATATGGCAGTCGACTGGATTTCCGAACGACTTGTCGATCGCGGTGTCAACGTGCTGCGCATTGGCAACCCCACCCGCGTGAACGACAAAATGCTCTCCTTCACCTATGAGCGTCGTTTCGAGGCCCATCCCGACTACGAACTGCTCTGGTCAATCCGCAAGGCTATTCGCGACCTCCGTCAGCACCGCAAGCGCGGTTCGGAGAACTGGCATCAGAAGATGGAAAGACTGAAGAGTCGCGCCGCAGAGATTGAAATCCGCATCAATGCAGAATTGTTTGGCGAAGCCCGTGTCATTGCCTCAACCCTCGTGGGTTCGGCCAACCGATTGCTTGAGGGACAGAAATACAACACCTTATTCATCGATGAAGCAGCACAGGCGCTTGAGGCTGCCTGCTGGATTCCCATCCGTCGTGTTCGCCGCGTCGTTCTGGCGGGCGACCATTGCCAGTTGCCGCCAACGGTGAAGAGTCTGGCCGCACTGAAGGCTGGTCTCGGTCGTACGTTGATGGAGCGTTTGGTCGAGGTTCATCCCGAGGCAGTCACGTTGTTGGGCGTGCAATACAGAATGAACGAAGAAATCATGCGCTTCTCCTCCGATTGGTTCTACGACGGCAAAGTCATCAGTGCCCCACAGGTGAAGCATCGGGGCATTCTCGACTACGACATTCCGATAGAATGGATTAGTCCTACCGAACCCGAAAGTCCTTCGGAGCCCGTCAGCCACGAAGAATTTGTGGGCGAGTCGTTCGGCCGCATCAACAAAAAAGAAGCCGAGCAGACGCTTGAAATTCTCCGCCAGTATTTCACGAAAATCGGCAAGTCGCGCATCTTGGAAGAACGTGTCGATGTGGGTGTCATCTCCCCCTATCGGGCTCAGGTTCAATATCTGCGCAGCCAGATAAAGCGCGATGCATTCTTCAAACCCTATCGCAGTCTGATTTCTGTGAACACCGTCGACGGCTTTCAGGGACAGGAGCGCGACGTGATTCTCATCTCCCTCGTGCGTTCCAACGATGAAGGCCAGATTGGATTCCTTCGCGACCTTCGCCGAATGAATGTCGCCATCACCCGTGCCCGCATGAAACTCATCATTCTCGGCGACCCGAACACGATGACTCGCCACCCGTTCTATCGTAAACTCTACGAATACGTCGAGGCTCTGCACGAAGCACAATAGAACAGTCTTTGATTCTGCACTTGCAGCAACAAAAGCATCAGCCAATAATTGTGCTTGAAGCAACAAAAATTCTGCACTTACAGCAACAAAGCCATCAACCAAAATCTACATTTCCATCAACAAGAAAGGGATTGCAAAAACACCTTGCAATCCCGATGAAACCGTTGATTTTTAAAGAAAATCGTACATTATTCTTTACATTTCCAACTTTTATCTTTTATCTATAAGTTTTATATTCTCCTTATAAATTTTATCTTTTCCCTCTAAGAGTGTACTCTCGTTATTAGAACAAAAAACGAAACCTTCCTCTACTCAGAAATTCACAATCCTCGCTATTCTGAAAACACGACATCCTTCAGTTGGGCGAAGTCGTCAACGATGTAGTCGGCACCATGTTCAAGCATCTGCTCACGAGTACCGTTTCCGAAGGTCACGCCCACCGTCTTCGCCCCAGCACGTCTTCCCATCTCAATGTCGTACCAAGTGTCGCCCACCACAATCGCTTCCTCGGGTTCAAATCCCATCTGTCGGAGTGTCTGCAGCACGGGTTCGGGATGAGGTTTGGCTTCCTTCACGTCGTCGGCACCAAGCACGAGACTCACCAAATCCACAAAACCAAATTCCTCCACAAAACCCATCAGCGAGGCTCTCGACCTGCTGCTGGCAATCGTAATAGTGACACCCTGCTGATGCAGTTCCTTCAGCGTCTCCGCGACATTCGGGAAAAGCGGAACAACACCAGGCTGGTTGTTTTCGTCGAACACGCGGCGATAGGTCTCGGCACATCGCGCTCCAGTCTCTGCGTCAATGGGCAGCAGCGTCGTAAACGTCTTGCTCAGCGGCAAGCCAATCATCGCGGCACATTCCTCATCGGTGCGCTCGGGCAGTTGCATTTCCGCAATGGTTTGCTGCATCGTCTTGACAATCAGACCTCGCGTATCGGCCAGTGTTCCATCAAAATCAAGTATCAGGATTTTCTTCATCGTTCTTGTCTGTCTTTTCTGAAAATTTCTCTTCTACGCTCCCTGCGCATTCCTTCGGCAAAACCACGCAGATGGTCTTCATCCTCACATAGTCTTCCGAGAGATACATAAATCCACCGTAGGGATTTCGCTTGCCCCAGGAATTCTTCGCGATGAAATAGCGCTCTCCCTTCTGATCGTGGGCTATTCCCACCAACTCCATACAGTGATCATCGGTTGTCTCAAAGCGTTCGAACTGACGTTGCCGCTCCTCGCTCACGTTTTCCTTCTCCGACGGACTGAGTTTGAGTCGGCCAAAGCCTTCCTTGAACGAGAACCCATCCTCGCTGATGTCGCCTTCCCAGCAAACGGGATGACCTTCCCTGAGCGAGCGCTCAATCACCGCCATCAGCGTATCGAGGGGAACATTCAGGAATTTGTCATTCATCTGATTATCAGCCACTTCCAGTCGGAATCGCTCCCCGAAAGGATGATGCGTGAACGACGTGAGCGCCTCGTATTCATCATCCATACACATGCTTCGTCCAAACTCCTCAGAGGTGTATTCAGCACCGAGCATATGAACGTAGCGCGGCATGAATCCCAGCGACTCGTCGAGCAATGCAGTCAGGTCGTCCTTATAGCGTTCGAGTCCCTGCCTGCGGGCTACAGCCGACTTTGTCAGTTGCTCCACCCGCTTCCAGAGCACATTCATGTTTGCATGCTGATGGGCGTGATAGTAGTCATAGGGATGAAGTCCGTAGCGGCTGATGAGGTGAAGCGTCATCGGGGCCATTCCCCGCTGTGAGATTCCCCGTTTTCCCCGTTCCAGATAGAGCCGCTCGGCCTGCTCGCTCAGCCACTGGCGAGTCAGGTATATGGGAGAGAGATTCACGGAATCGCCCTGTTGCAGATGTTCGGTCTCAATGGTGGCAAGCATCGCGTAAATCCAGCAAAGCGAACTCCTCCCCTGATTCTTCACAGGGGTTGTCAGCAGCCTCACCTCATCGGTCATCTGCACCTCCGTCGCCGCCTTTCCCGTAGCCTTCTGCTCTTTGTCGGGCTCTGTGGAGTCGGTCGGCAGTTTTTCCTTCGACTGTTGGAAACAAGACGTCAATACCAACGCTGCAACCAGCATCAGCACCCCTGTTTTCCACTTGCGAATCCTACTCATTTTTCGTCGTTTTCTGTTTCAGCTGCAAAGTTACGAAAAATCGGTCGGCAAACAAAACATTCTACCCTCGAATGATGCAAATAAACCTAATTTATTGCCTCACAAGGGCTTCTAAACCACTCATTTATCGAAAAAATTGGAGAAAAATTTGCAAGAGGGGGTACAAAGTTGTAACTTTGTAGCCGAATTTTTAAAAATGACGTATTTGAATGACGAAAATGAAGGGTTCAGACTCCATTTTCCACCGTTGAACAAAAAGCATATGATGAAGTATCGTTTCAGTGCGCTGTTCCTGCTCACAGGATTGTTTGCACTCACCATTTCGGCACAGGACGAAGAGAAGAATCTCCTCGTCTATTTCGACAATGGACGCCTCGATGTATTTCCCGACTCGATGATTGCCCAACAGCAGACAGCACGCCAGCAGTTGCGACTGACCACCATCACCGACACCACATTCTGCTACGACGAGTCGCAGATTGACTCCGTCGTGACCCTGACTCAGCAACAACTCGACCAGCGACTCCCGCATATCACCCAGATTAAGTTCAACAACAAATACAACGATCAGGTGTTCACCGACGTGATTGCCGAGATACAGAACGACTCGCTGATTACCGCACAGATTGGCGCCATTGGCAAGTGGCTCACGCCCTCTATTCAGGCCAGTCACGACTCCGCCTGCTTCTATGTAGGCAAGGAACTTCAGGTGAACAAGTCCTCCCGTCGCAGTTTTGCCAACGACGTGATCTACACCGTCGCAATGCCCCGTCAGCGAATTTTCACGAACTATCTCGTCAAGGATGCGGTCTATGCCGACCCTGAGGAATCCTACACGCTGACCCCTATCGCCCTCGACGAAAGCATGTTCTCGTCGAATCTCCCCGGAAAGGAGGGCGAGGGCTTTGCCCAGATGCTCGACAACAACGTGGAGACCATCTACCACAGCACGTGGGATGTGCCTTCCGAAGAGAAGGAGGCCATCTATAGCACCGAGCCCAATCTCGATGTGGCCCTCAAAGAAGCCGTGAGCCTCATCCGCTTCGACTACACCACACGTTCCTCTGGCAATTACTGGCCACTGGAGTTGACGCTCTATGCCTCCAACGACAGCATCAACTGGACTTCAATCCGCAAATTCACTTCCGACGCCGACGGCCTGCCCACAACGGCTGCTACAGCCTACGAGAGTCCTGTCGTGAAACTAGGCGGCGACTATCGCTATCTGCGATTCCAACTCAACAAGGCTGGCCATCGTCTCTATCTGGTCTTTGCTGAGTTTGCCCTGTGGAAAGCCGAAGAGAACGCCACCGACAGCATCATCGAACCTGCCGAATACGCCACAGGTCTTCGTCCACTCGGCCGCGACTATCGCGTGAGAATCGACTGGCTGACCGACAACGCCATTCAGGTGCCTCGTGTTGACATCGTTACGGAAACGGGCGAGATGATTTCGTCGAAAGACTACTATCTCAACGCCACCATCACCATCGACGGCGCTGGCGTCTTCCCCTCGATGGAGGCAACACCTGTGCAGATCAAGGGTCGCGGCAATTCCTCTTGGAGCAGTTGGGAATGGGACAAGAATCCCTACCGACTGAAATTTGAGGAGAAGCAGAAACCCTTCGGACTAACCAAGGGAAAGAGTTGGGTGCTGCTCGCCAACAAGCAGAGCGGTTCTATGACCTCCAACGCGATTGGAATGAAGGCTGCCTGCCTCGCACAGACGGCTGGCGCCAACCACATCGTGCCCGTCGAACTCTACATCAACGGCGGATATCGCGGCAGTTATAATTTCACTGAGAAGGTGGGCTTCGCCAACAACTCTATCGACCTTGAGGACGAGACCTACGCCACGCTCCTCGAACTCGACACCTACTACGACGAGACCTATCGCTTCTATAAAGTCTATACGCGTGGAAGTTCGAAGATTCGCATTCCCGTGAACATCAAGGAACCCGATTTCTCAGAAGGCACCACAGCCATCACGCAGGAAATGATTGAGTCCGATATGGACAAATTCCTCACCACGCTCGGTGGCGGCAAGGACATTGCAGATGTTGTCGACATCGATATGTTGGCACGCTATTTGCTCGTCAACGACCTCATCGTCAATTTCGAACTCCATCACCCCAAGAGCACATTCCTCTACAAGGAGTTCGTGGGCTCTACCAATTCGAAGTTCGTCTTCGGACCCGTCTGGGACCTCGACTGGTCGTTCGGCTATGAGCGCAACAGGTCTTATTTCACCACCGACCAGCAGACCTACTACTGGACGGGAATTAGTATGGAGGCAACCAATTTCATTCGTGACCTCCGCACCATCAGCAAGACACTCGACAAGGCCTACTATGCGCTCTGGACGAAGTTCATGAATGGACCGCTCGACGAACTCATCGACTTCTGCGACGAATACTACGCCTATGCCAGCCCGTCGTTTGTACACAATGCCGACATGTGGAGCGATGGACGCAACTACGCCCGCAGCACGGAGAACGCCAAGACCTGGCTCCGCAAACGTGCTGACTACATCTACTCACGCCTCACCAGTTACGACCTCGACGACGAGACCATCGACGACCAGTTCCCCTACGATGGTGTGGCTGATGGTATCGAGGTTCTGCCCGACGAGACCGACCGCACCTCGCTTGTCGACGTCTACGACCTGAACGGCCGTCTCGTGAAGCGCCGCACCAATGTGTTCGACCTCCGCACCAACCTCCGTCCGGGCATCTATATCGTCAATGGGCGTAAGATGGTCATCAGATAAACCCATTTCAACGAAAAAACATTTTTATATATAATGAGAATAGAACAGCAGATTGTAAGCGGTGTCATTGCCGCAGTAAACGAATTGTATGGACAGACCGTTGGCGAGAACAGCGTGCAGTTGCAGAAGACTCGCCCGGAATTTGAAGGAAATCTCACCGTGGTGGTGTTTCCCTTTGTAAAAATGGCGCGTAAGAGCCCCGAGGCCACCGCTCAGGAAATCGGCCAGTGGCTCGTGGAACATTGTGAGGCCGTCAGCGCCTGCAACGCCGTGAAGGGATTCCTCAACCTCGTCATCGCACCAGAGGCTTGGCTGCAGTTGCTGGCCGACATCGACAGCGACGATTGCTATGGACTGAAGCAGGCCACCGGCGAGAGTCCGCTCGTCATGATTGAATACTCCTCACCCAATACCAACAAGCCGCTCCATCTGGGCCACGTCCGCAACAACCTTCTGGGTTGGTCGCTGGCACGCATCATGGAGGCCAACGGCAATCGCGTCGTGAAGACAAACATCGTCAACGACCGCGGTATCCACATCTGTAAGTCGATGCTCGCCTGGCAGAAGTGGGGCAACGGCGAGACTCCTGAGTCTTCAGGCAAGAAGGGCGACCACCTCATCGGCGACTACTACGTGCTCTTCGACAAGCACTACCGCGAGGAAATCAAGGCTCTCGTCGCTGGAGGAATGGATGAGGAGCAGGCCAAGCAGGAGGCTCCGCTCATCAAGGAAGCCCACGAGATGCTCGTACGCTGGGAGCAGAACGACCCCGAGGTGCGCGCCCTGTGGCAGAAGATGAACGACTGGGTCTATGCTGGCTTCGACGAGACCTACAAGGCGCTCGGCGTTGGATTCGACAAAATCTACTACGAGTCGCAGACCTATCTCGTCGGTAAGCGCAAGGTGGAGGAAGGTCTCGCCAAGGGATTGTTCTTCCGCAAGGACGACAACTCCGTCTGGGCCGACCTCACCGATGCTGGCCTCGACCAGAAACTCCTTCTCCGCAGCGACGGCACCAGCGTCTATATGACTCAGGACATCGGCACCGCCCAGATGCGCTTCGAGGACTACCCCATCGACAAGATGATCTATGTCGTGGGCAACGAGCAGAACTACCACTTCCAGGTGCTCTCGCTGCTGCTCGACCGCCTTGGCTTCAAGTGGGGCAAGGAACTCGTCCACTTCAGTTACGGAATGGTCGAACTTCCCAATGGTAAGATGAAGAGCCGTGAGGGAACAGTTGTCGACGCCGACGACCTCGTGGCAACAATGATCAGCGACGCACGCCAGATGAGCGACGAACTCGGCAAGTTCGACGATATGGACGAGCAGGAGCGTCAGGAGATTGCCCGCATCGTGGGCATGGGCGCACTGAAATACTTCATCCTGAAGGTCGACGCTCGCAAGAACATGCTCTTCAATCCTGAGGAAAGTATCGATTTCAACGGCAACACGGGTCCCTTCATCCAGTACACCTACGCCCGCATCCGTTCCATCCTCCGCAAGGCTCCCGAACTGGCAGCAGACGCAAAGCAGTCGGCCGAACTGAGCGAGAAGGAAGTGGAACTCATCCAGAAGATGAGCGAGTTTGGTGCTGCCGTCGAGCAGGCTGGTAAGGACTATTCGCCCAGCGGCATTGCCAACTACGTCTATGAACTCACGAAGGTGTTCAATCAGTTCTACCACGACTACAGCATCCTCAACGAGCCCGACGAGGCCAAGAAGCAGACCCGCCTCATGCTCGCCCGCAACGTAGCGAAAATCATCAAGAACGCAATGTCGCTGCTCGGCATTGAAGTGCCTGAGCGCATGTAATAAGATTATAGTATAAACTTTCTCCTTCTGCCCTACTCCTTCCCTCTGGAGAGGGCTCGGGAGAAGAGACTTCCTTTCAGATATGCCCTTAGTCAACCCACCAACCAACCGCCACGACACCGTACTTCCGCTGCCTTTGGAAGTTTCGGCAAATGCATGGGCCGTAGATGCTGCCTGTTCGGGCAATCCTGGCCCTATGGAATATCAGGCCATCGACCTGCAAACGGGTTACCAGATTTTCCATTTCGGACCTCTTCACGGCACAAACAACATTGGTGAGTTTCTCGCCATTGTCCACGCCCTCGCCCTCATGGAGAAGCAGGGAATCACCGACAAGACCATCTATAGTGATTCCTACAATGCCATCCTATGGGTGAAGAACAAGAAGTGCAAGACCAAACTCGAGCGCAATGCGCAGACAGAGCAACTCTATCAAATCATTCAGCGTGCCGAATTGTGGCTGCGAACCCACGAATTTAGGGTGCCAATCATAAAATGGGACACTCAGAATTGGGGTGAAATTCCTGCCGATTTCGGAAGGAAATAGGAAATTGGAAGATTATATTCTATTCGTAGTTTGCGCAGATGCTTTCGTTTGTCACAAACTACGAATTGCTTTTTTATACTGACGGATTGCCTTTATAAAAATAACGGATTGTCTTTATAATAATGTGCAATGGTGTTGTTGTCGTAGGTCTCGGTCGCACTGGGCTTGAGTCCTGAAGGCAAGAGTGGTGAGCGAGTGCCTTCCTGACAATCCACGCAGCCCGTCTCCACCCGAATCTCGTCCCAAAGTCCTCGATCGAGGAACGACTGAAGCGTCTGCCGACCACCTTCAACTATCAACGACTGCAACTGACGCTCGTAGCAAATGGCGAGCAGACTATCGATGGAATCGACGAAAATGGGGCTTCCGTTGGGCATCTCTTCATGACTGACCGATGCGATTGCACACTGCGCTCCTGTGTGCAATTCTTTGTCCTTAGCAGATTCTTCGCGAGCAGAACGGGCTGCAGAGGTCAGTACAAACCGCTCTGGACTGCGACCTGCCCACTGGCGGACATTCAGTTGGGGATGCTCGCGCTCCCAGGTCTTACGTCCTACGACAATCGCATCCTCCTCGGCACGTAGTTTGTGAACGAGCATCTTCGTCAGCGGAGTGGAAATCTGCAGCGGATGGCAGTTGTCGTCGATGAATCCAGATGGCGTCTTTGCACACTTCAGAATGATGTAGGGTCGGTGTTCCTTGTGGAAAGTGAAGAAACGGCGGTTCAGCCACTGGCATTCCTTCTCCAAAACGCCCACTGTCACCTCGATGCCTGCCTGACGAATGCGCTCAATGCCGCGTCCCTGCACCTTGGCAAATGGGTCCACACATCCCACTACCACGCGCCTCACGCCTTTGCGGATAATCAAATCGCAGCACGGAGGAGTCTTTCCGTAGTGTGAGCAGGGTTCCAGCGAAACATAGATGGTACATCGCGGCAGCAGCGCCTCGTCCTCAGTCTTCACCGATGCAAACGCATTCACCTCTGCGTGACCTTCACCACTGCGAACGTGATAGCCTTCGCCGATAATCCTATCAGTAAGGGGATCAACAATCACAGCTCCGACCATAGGATTCGGTCGGGACTCGTTTCTGCCACAACTGGCCAGTTGCAGGCAGCGCTGCATGTATGATTCATCCGTATGCGCCATCACTCATTTCGTTATTTTCCGCAAAACTACATAGAAATTTCGAATTGAGCAAATCCTCGACCGTTTTTTCCAAAATCCTCCAATCGATTTTTCCAAATCCCCGATTCGATTTTTCTAAATCCTCCAACTGTATTTTCCAAATCCCCCAACCAATTATTCTAAATCCACAACTCGATTATTCCAAATCCTCCAACCAATTTTTCTAAATCCACAACTCGATTATTCCAAATCCCCCAACCAATTTTTCTAAATCCACAACTCGATTATTCCAAATCCCCGAATCGATTTCTTAAATCCTCGAACCGATTTCTTAAATCCTCAAACCGATTTTTCTAAATCCTCCAACTGATTTTTACTACACCCTAGAACATCTGCTGACCAATGTTATTCCCAAACTGGGTAGAGCAATGCTTTAGATCATACGGAGCAATCCTTTAAACTATACGGAGCAATGCTTTCTACCCCTATAAAGGCATCCTCTCTACCCTACAAAGACGTCCTTTCTACCATAGAGAGTTATCCTCTATATACCTATAAAGACATACTCTCTAACATACAAAGACATCCTCTGTATAGTCTAAAGGCATGCTTTTGAAGTGAGCAAGTGCAGGTAATTAATTCCCCTCCTTCTGGAAGGAGGGGTGGAGTTGAGCGAAGCGAAACGAGGGGTGGTAGAGAACAAGGGATAAGCAATATTTGACCGCTACCACCCCCCGCTTCGCTACACCCCTCCTCCCCGGAGGAGGGGAATGGATTAGCCTTTCTGCACCGTTCTCAACCTCTCTCAACCTTTCTCAACCTCCCTCAACACCTCTCAACCTCTCTCAACACCTCTCAACACTTCTCAACCTCTCTCAACCTTTCTCAACCTTTCTTCACCGCGTAGCCAAGCCTACTTGGCTAACGCCTTACTGTATCAATAAGTCAAAGATCGCTTGGTTTGCCGTTTTCCTTCGGTCTCTGTTTTTTCTTCCTCCACATCTTTTCATCTATAATCATTTCACCCTCTTTGCTATCTACGCCCCTCCATTCAGGTCTAGGCAAGTCGAAGATTGATAATCTTTGACGCCGCCTAAGTGGTGCTGCTCTCGGCTTGTGCAAGACCTGGCCAAGGTCGAAGCAGAAGGCGCGAAGAGCAAAGGTGGCCGGGGAAGGGGGTGGGTCTCTATATGTTGTGGGCACCATCGC
>JAILFH010000066.1 GCA_024697645.1 Prevotella sp. | reverse complement strand
ATTGGGGCTCTTACCTGCACCTGTTCCTCGAATTACATTTCTTAGTCTACACCAACTCCACGTTTCAGGTACATCAAAAGGAATTTCATCATCGATACAAACTACATTTCCATTTGTGAATTTCTCATAATAGGAATTGTCCTCGCCACGGTAAATGATTGATTCGTTCTTGTCTCGTTTGATCTTCTTCTCTTTAACGAGACGGGCTTTTTCTTCTCGGATGCGTTCAAGAAGAACCGAAGCCGGCTCGTCATTAAGATCCTGCGGTACAAGTTTACCCTGTATCGTCCATTGAAGTATGCTGTTACGTAGTTGTTTTCCGTCCATCACAGTTCAATTTCAAAACCAAGAATTCTTTGGATTTCAGCCAGCGTCTTGTCTATCTCGCGGTCGAGAGCGGCGCGTTTCTTGTAGTAGTCCTCAAGCAGCTCCTTGGGCGGTAGAATCTCCTCCTCGTCCTTCGGGAACTTGCATTGATCGAAGTTGCAGTCCATATCCATCAACTGCTGTGCAGTGAAGCAGCGGGATTTCTCGTCGTTATTGTCCCCATCCACAATCTCGTGGCGGTCGTTCCACCAGTCAATGATGGGTTGGCAATGTTCTGCACGCATGGGCTTTGTCTTGGAAAAATGCTTATAACCCTCAGGCATGTCGAGACGATAGAACCACGTTTCCTTTGTACAGAAACCCTGCTTGGCACCTTCAGCCTCTTCGTTATTGAAGAAGAGGATATTGGTGGCAATGCTGGTATAAGGAGAGAAGATACTGCCCGGCAAGCGGATAACAGTGTGCAGGTTGAACTCCCGCAGCAGTTTCTCCTTGATGGCCAACTTTGCATTATCGGTACCGAAAAGGAACCCATCAGGGAGAATCACTGCAGCACGGCCATTCTTTTTCAAACGGTACATGATCAATACCATGAAGAGGTCGGCAGTCTCGCTGGAACTCAGGTCTGAGGGGAAGTGTTGCTTGATGTCGTTCTTCTCGCTACCACCGTAGGGCGGATTCATCAACACCACATCAAACTTGTCATCATCAGTGTAGTTTAGCACATCCCTTGTCAATGAATTGTCGTGCATGACGTGAGGCGAATCGATATCATGCAGTAGCATATTGGTAACACACAACATATAGGGAAACTGCTTTTTCTCAATGCCATAGATGGATTGGGCGTATTCGTCCTTATCCTCTGCAGTTTTTACCTTCTTATCGAGGGCTTTGAGCCAACTGGTGATAAAACCACCTGTTCCACAAGCAAAGTCAGCCATCTTTTCGCCTATCTTTGGCTGAATGATCTCGGCCATGAAGTCAGTGAGGGCACGGGGAGTATAAAACTCACCAGCAGTACCTGCTGACTGCATTTCCTTCAAAATGCTTTCGTAAATTTCTCCGAAGGCATGACTCTCTTCATAATCACCCAGGTCGAGCTGATCAATGACATTGATAATCTGGCGAAGCAATACGCCATCTTTCATATATTGGTTGGCGTCCTCAAAAGTGGTGCGGACAATAGCGCTACGCATAGGCGTGGCAGGGGTGACCTCAAGGCCTTTTAAAGTGGGGAAAAGAGTGTTGTTCACAAAGTCCAGCAGGGCATCGGCCGTCAAAGCCTCGCCATCGCCACTATCTTTGGCCCAGTTGCGCCACCTGCAATTCTCGGGGATAAAAGACACATAGCCATCCTCATTGAACTCCCAGTCGTTTTCTTTCTCGTCATATACTTTCAGGAACAGCATCCACGCAATTTGTTCGATACGTTGGGCGTCACCATTGATTCCCGCATCATTACGCATGATGTTCCTGATATTCTTTACAAAATTATTGAGTGCCATATTGTGTTATGCTATATCGCTATAGATTAATGATTCAAGTTCTTTTACTGCCTCAAAATACTGCTGATTGCCACCAAACAGCTTGGCAATGTTGGCAGGAGAGCCCATCTGGCGGAAGGGGTCGAGGCGAAGCACGGCCCGGTTCTCTAATTGTGTGATTCCGTCATTGGCATATTTGTCTAGTAGTGCTTCAAGGACTTTACGGGCCTCCGCTCCATATTTATTGAACACATCACGCTTCTTGACATTTTCAGCACGTTCTCTACGCGTCAACGCTTTTTTGCCATAGGCAATGTGACAGATGAAGTCAAAATCATCTACATCTTCCATGCCGTTCTCATGCTTCAGCGCTTGCAGGTCAATGCCGCTTTCACGCAACAGGTCGGTGATTTCGGCTTTCTTTTCTGCTGCGTTCCAACGATGAATGAACTCGTTAAGATTAGCATACGTGTCGTTAATGTTCTTCCTTGTATAGTCTGTAATGCTCTCGGTTCTGAGCAATTTGCCGTTGGTATCATAAACCGAAACAACTTTGTTTACCACAAAGACCTTGCAACCGTTCTTGTCAACAACAGGTTTGGACTTTTTGGGCTCGGGATCGCCTGGCTCGTTGGTAGACCCTGGTTCCTTAGGCTCGGGATAGGGTTTACCTCCAGGCTTGTAATCCTCGACAACCTTAATGGGACCATCCCAGTCTGGATCGGTAAAAAGACGAGTAATGTTGCGGAAATCCATAATGGCGAAATGAGTTTTTCCTTCTTTCTCCCTGATTCTGGTACCACGACCCACAATCTGTTTGAATTCTGTCATCGAGTTGATGCGCTGGTCCAGCACAATTAGTTTTACCATTTTGCAGTCAACACCCGTTGAGAGCAATTTGCTGGTGGTGGCGATGACTGGATATGGGGCTGAAACAGAAATAAAGTAGTCCAACTTGGATTGCCCGTAAGGGTCACTACCTGTGATTCGCACCACATAATCGGGATTCTTTTTGCACATGTCTTTGTTTTCGTTGACAAGTGCAATACGCATTCGCTCGGCATGTTCTTCATCAGCACAGAACACGATGGTTTTAGCCATACGGTCGGTATGCTTCAGGTAGTTGGTGATTTCTTGAGCCACTTCACGGATGCGGTCTTCGATGATGATGTTATAGTCGTAATCCAAGTTGTTATAGATTCGGTCTTCAATCTCGTTACCGAAGATATCGACCTGGCCTTTTGAGGGACGCCATTCATCACCAATGTTTGTGGTAATATTCACGACCTTGAATGGAGCCAGGAAGCCATCCTCAATGCCTTCTTTGAGACTATAGGTGTAAACGGGCTTTCCGAAGTAGCTGATACTTGACTGGTATTTTGTCTCCTTGGGAGTTGCGGTCATACCCAATTGGATAGCTCCTTCAAAGTAGTCAAGTATTTCGCGCCAGTTGCTATCATCCTTGGCGCTACCTCGATGGCACTCATCAACGATGACCATGTCAAAGAACTCGGGCTTGAACAGTTCCTTGTAGTTTTGCTTGCCACCTTGACCGATGAGTTGTTGATATAGCGCGAAATATACCTCGTAGGCTGTGATGCCACTGCCCAGATCCTGCTGGTAGTTCACCTTGTGGATGGTCTTGCTCAATGGCTTGAAATCCTGCTGGATGGACTGGTCAACCAAGATATTTCTATCTGCAAGATAAAGCACCTTCTTCACCAATTTTGCCTTGAGCAAGCGATAAACAATCTGGAAAGCCGTATATGTTTTTCCTGTGCCCGTTGCCATCACCAGCAACAAGCGCTTTTGTCCCTGTGCTACGGCATTGACCGTTCTATTGATGGCTGTGCGCTGGTAATATCTAGGCGGGAATATCTCTTGCCCCGTGCAATAGGGCTGATTAATAATCCTTTGCTCTTCTTCAGTAAAACCGTGTCCCTCATGACTCTCAGCAAGGAAACGGCTGTATAATTCGTTCTTAGTCGGGAATTCGTCCATTTTTATGGTACGTTCTGTCCCCGTCAGGAAATCATATTCCTGGAAACCAAAGCCGTTAGTGCTATAGGCAAATGGCACATCCATCATTTGGGCATACTCCTTGGCTTGCTGCATACCAAATGATACTGAATGGTTGGCATCCTTGGCCTCAACAATAGCGATTGGAGTAGCTCGGTTGAAGTAGAGCACATAGTCTGCAAACTTCGCTTTATCACGCACCACGAAATTTCCACGAAGATTAATCTTACCATCGGTTAGTTTCACCTTCGTTTCCATTGTGATGTCCTCAACCGACCATCCCTTTGCCAGGATAGCAGGTGTGATATAGCGCAGTTTTATGTCCTCTTCAGATAGCTCTTGGATCGTCATGTTCGCCATAATCAATATTATGAGAAGTTGCTATATCTATAAAAACAAAAACTCCAGTGCAGTTCCCTGCGAGTTACCTAAGGTCATGTTAGCTGCAAAGGAGTGGGTTGTGTTGTTGTTAATCGGTCTTTTGCAGGGTGGTGTCCTTGCGGACTATATGGTGAAGGCAAATTTACTGCTTTTTTTAGAATTGGGGTCTAAAAAAGGGGATGAAAATTTGCATTCATGGTGCAAAGATAGTGGAAGGGAGTGCCGTAATTAGGCACTGGGAACTGGAAAAAACTTAAAAATACCAACAAGCCGGGGGCTTGCATTACTGCGATGGGGGCCGCGACGGGAGTCGCGGCATACTCGGACCCTGAGGGAACGGGGGCTGTGGGGCGGCGATTTCTTGGGGCCGCGACGGGAGTCGCGGCATAGTGGGACCCTGAGGGAACGGGGGCTTTGGGGCTGCGCTTTCTTGGGGCCGCGACGGGAGTCGCGGCATAGTGGGACCCTGAGGGAACGGGGGCTCTGGGATGTGGGGAGGCACCTTCTTATTCTTAGATGTTGCGAGGGAGTCATGGCACACGGGAGCCTGCGGGGAATCCTGAGGGGGTGGTTGTGAGTGGTGCGGGAGTCTTAATGAATGTTAATTGGTTGAGGGGTTGATGTTGGGGGATGGGTGGTATTTTGTTGATTATGTTGAGTTTATTGATGTAGTAGTCGAGGTAGCCGTTGGTGGATGGGGCGGCTTGACTGGTGAGCTGGGGATTGAGGGTGTAGTGGCCGGTGTCGTTCTTGCTGAGGATGCCGCGGGAGAGGGCGTCGGCGATCAGGCGGTGGTGACGCTTGAGGCGGCTGATGTCGGTGTAGTGCCTGTCGAGGTTGTTGAGGAGCTGCTGGGATGTCAGGGCTTCGTCGTGCGGGACTACCTCGGTGAAGATTTCCTGGACTGCGGCAGCCTTGATGATGGTGTCGCCAGTGGGGTCGGCTCCCGGGGTGGGTATGAGTTCCTGGGGGAAGTTCTTGTCGTTGATGTTGAAGGCGAAGGTAAATTGGTTGTCGCTGGCTATTCCCTTGACGCGCTGCACTATGGCTGTTGTTCCCTTGTTGGAAAGGCGGAAGATGTTGCTGGCGACGGCGAAAAGGCGTTTGCCGATGGAGCCTGCGGTGCTCTTTGCCCTGCCGATGAGGTTGTCGCCGATGCAGAGGAAGGAGGGGTGGGAGTGGTCGAGGTATTCCCTGACCGTGAGGTAGAAGTTATCGGTGAGGTTGTAGCCGCAGTCGATGGCGAGGTGGTCGAAGTCGTCGATGATGACGAGTGTGGGCTTGAAGTCGCGGATGATGCTGATGATGCCGTAAAGGACGCTGTCGTAGCGATTGGCGAAGGAGCCGAGGGCGTCAAGGCAAATGAACTTGAAGTTGTCCTGGGAGACGTTGAAGTTTTGCTTGAGGTCGTC